>DATDBO010000075.1:0-6312 GCA_036524775.1 Solirubrobacterales bacterium | reverse complement strand
ACGACCCCCGACCTCGTCCTGCGCTTCGGCGAGATGCCGACCAGCAAGCCGCTGCGCGCCTGGCTCACCGCCTCCGGCGCCGACCAGATCGTCGTCGATCCGCGCGGAGGCTGGAACGAGCCGACCCGGCGGGCCGCGGCGATCCTGCGCGCCGACCCCTCCGAGCTCGCGGCCGGCTGGGCGGCGCGCCTCGGCGAGGAGCGACCGGCGCCGGCGATGTGGCTCGCGGCCGAGCAAGCGGCGCGCGAGGCGATCGAGGCCGAGCTGACCAGCACTGGCGACCTCACCGAGCCCGGCCTGCAACTCGCCCTCGGGGCTGCCTACGGCGACGACGAGCTCGTCTACACCGCCTCGAGCATGCCGATCCGCGACCAGGAGGCATTCCTCCCGGCCACGAGCGCCGACGTCACCTTCCTCAGCAACCGCGGCGCCAACGGCATCGACGGCCTGATCTCCTCGGGGATCGGCGCCGCCCACGCGACCGGCAAGCCGACGACGATCGTCGTCGGCGACCTCGGCCTCCTCCATGACGTCGGCGGCGTCGCCGCCCTGCGGGACGTCTCCACCCCGGTGCGGATCATTGTGATCGACAATGACGGCGGCGGCATCTTCCACTTCCTCCCCCAAGAGCAAGCGCTCCCCAACGAGGAGTTCGAGGCGCTGCTCGGCACCCCCCGCGGCGTCGACGCAGCGAAGGCCGCCGCCCTCTTCGACCTCCCCCACCGCTTCCTGGACTCGCTGGATGACCTACCCGCCACCCTTGCTGCCGGCACCGGCCTGATCGAGATCAAAACCGACCGCCAAACCAACGCCGATCTCCATCGCCGCATCGCCGATCGCGTCGCTTCGGTGCTCTGATTACTCAGCGACGAGGGGCAGCAGGGCCTGGAGCTTGACCTCGGTCTCCGCCAGCTCGGACGCCGGGTCGGAGCCGGCTACTACGCCTACGCCGGCGAAGAGGCGGGCCTCGCGGTCGCGGAGGAGGGCGCTGCGCAGGGCTACGCAGAACTCGCCGTCCTCGGTGGCGTCCATCCAGCCGACCGGGCCCGCGTACCAGCCGCGGTCCATGCGCTCCAGGGCGGCAATCGTCGCGGCGGCGTCCGGCCAGGGCTCGCCGCCGACGGCCGGGGTCGGGTGCAGCAGGCCGGCGAGCTCGACGGCGGAGCGGGGCTCGACGAGCTGGGCGAGGATCGGCGTCGCCAGGTGCTGGATGTTCGCGACCTTGATCACCCCGGGCTCGGGCGCAGTCTCCACCCAGACGGCGCGGGGGCGCAGCTTGCGGACGATGCGCTCGGTGACGATCCGCTGCTCTCGCCGGTTCTTGTCGCTGCGCAGCAGTTGCTCGCCGAGGTGGTCGTCGACGGCCGGGTCGGAGCTGCGCCGGGTCGAGCCGGCGAGGGCGACGGTCGAGGCGCCCGAGCCGGAGCGGCGAATCAGCAGCTCCGGGCTGGCGCCGAGGAAGGCCGCCTCGGGGGTGCCGCGGCAGAAGCAGAAGCAGGAGGGGAACTGCTCACGCAGGGCGCCGAAGATCGCCGCCGGGTCGTGAGCGGCCGCGGCCTCCACCGTCACCTCGCGGGCGAGCACGACCTTGCTTATCTCGCCGTCGGAGATCCGCGTTGTCGCCGCCTCGACCGCCGCTTCGAAGTCTCCCGGCGGGAGCACGCTGCGGATCTCCGGCCGTCCGGTCGGGTGCGGGTCGAGCATCGGCAGCGGATCGGGGCGCAGCCCGGCGAGCCGTGCCTGGACCCGGCCGGCGACCGAGTCGGGATCGTCGCCGGGCGAGACGACGACGTTGACCGTCAGGAAGACGCCGTCACCCTGGCGGCAGAGCGAAACCTCCGGCAGCGTCATCGAGGCCGGCTCGAACGAGGACCAGGCCGGCGTCCCGGCGCCGTCGGCGTCGAAGGCGAACCCGCCGGTCCAGACCGGGCCTGCCCCGGCGGGCAGACCCATCGGCTCGTCCAGCACCGCACCTTCGTTAAGACGCAGGCACTCCGCAGCGACATCCTGGAAACGCCTCTCGCCGCGCGAGGTGGCCTTATGCGCAATGCCCAGCGCTGCTAAGGCAAATCCTCGATCCGGTTGCTCCCAACAGAACCAGTAGTCCGAGGCCAGGCGAGAGGCAAAAACCGCGGCGCAGGGATCCACGTTCTCAATCTGGGTGGTCGCACTGACCAGAGTTCGTCCATCGCGAGCGGCGGCTTGCTCCACCGCTGCGCGCAGGGTTGGAAATGACGTGGTCCAGAGGTTGCCAGTCAAGGACGCAGGATGGCGACCTCTGGGGCCGTCATTTCAGTCGCCGCCTCGGGCGATTGCAATCTCGCCGGTCCTCACCATTTCGATCAAGCCGTGCGGTCGAATCATCCGCTCGAAGGCCTCGATCTTGTCAGCCGAGCCGGTCACCTCGATCGTCATCGCCCGCCGCGAGACGTCGATGATCTTGGCGCGGAAGATCTCCGCGAACTGGATGATCTCGGCGCGGCTCTCGACCGCGGCGGAGACTTTGAACATCGCCATCTCGCGGGCGACCGTCTCCTCCGGCTCCATGTCGCGGATCTTCAGCACGTTGACCAGCTTGTGCAGCTGCTTGGTCACCTGGTCGATCGGGTGGACGGCGCCGTCGAGGGTGAGCGTGATCCGCGAGATGCTGGGGTCGTCGGTCGGGCCGACCGCGAGCGTGTCGATGTTGAAGCCGCGCCGCGAGAAGAGCCCTGCGATCCGCGCCAACACGCCCGGTTTGTTCTCGACCAGGATCGAGAGGATGTGCTTGCGGCCGCTCAGCTGGCCGGGGACGTGCAGGTCCTCCAGGCGAACCGCTTGCGGGGTCCCGGCCTCCATCAGCTCACCGCCTCGGGCGCCTCGACCATGTCGCGCGCAGCCTGTCCCGGCGGGATCATCGGGTAGCAGTTCTCCTCCTGGGCGACGCGCACGTCGAGCAGGACGGGGCCGTCGGCCTCGAGCGCCTTCGTCATCGCACCCTCGAGCTCGTCGGCTACCTCGCAGCGCATCCCGGTCGCGCCGAAGGCCTCAGCCAGCTTCACCCAGTCGGGGCTCTCGCCCATCGCCACGGCGCTGTAGCGGCGGTCCCAGAAGAGCTCCTGCCACTGGCGCACCATGCCCATGTAGCCGTTGTTCATCAGGAAGACCTTGACCGGGATGTCTTCGGCGACGCAGGTCGCCAGCTCCTGGCAGTTCATGATCAGGCTGCCGTCGCCGGCGAGGCAGACGACGTCGTCGTCGGGTCGGGCCACCTTGGCGCCGACCGCCGCGGGCAAGCCGAAGCCCATCGTCCCCAGGCCGCCCGAGTTGATCCAGCGGCGCGGCTGCTCGAAGCCGTAGTACTGCGCCGCCCACATCTGGTGCTGGCCGACGTCGGAGGTGACGACCGCCTCTCCGCGGGTCGCCCGGTGCATCGCCTCGACCATGAACTGCGGCTTGATCTCGCCGCCCGTTCCCGGGTCATAGCGCAGCGGGTGCTTCTCCTGCCACTCGCGCAGCTGCTTCCACCAGGCGTCGAGTCGGGTCGTGTCGGTCTGCAGCGCGCGATACTCGCGGGTCAGCTCCGGAAGGACCAGCTTGGCGTCGCCGACGATCGGGATGTGGGCGCCGACGTTCTTCGAGATCTCGGCCGGGTCGATGTCGATGTGGATCACTTTGGCCTGCGGCGCGAACTCCGAGAGTTTGCCGGTGATGCGGTCGTCGAAGCGGGCGCCGATCGCGACGATCAGGTCGGCGTTGTCCATCGCCCAGTTGGCGGTGACGGTGCCGTGCATGCCGAGCATCCCCAGCCAGTGCTCGCCGGAGGCCGGATAGGAGCCGAGCCCCATCAGGGTCGAGGTGACCGGGAAGCGGTCGGCCGCGGCCAGCTCGCGCAGCTCCTCGGCGGCGTTCGCGTTGACCACGCCGCCACCGGTGTAGAGGATCGGTCGGCGCGCGTTGGCGAGCGCTTTGGCGGCGATCCGCACCTGTTTGATGTTGCCCTTGCTCATCGGCCGGTAGCCGGCCAGCTCGACCGGCTCGGTGCGCGGCGCGTAATCGATCTCGGCCCGCGAGAGGTCCTGCGGGATGTCGAGCAGCACCGGTCCCGGCCGCCCGGTCGAGGCGACGTGGAAGGCCTCGTGCACGTACTCGGGGATCTGGCGCGGGTCGGTGACCTGGAAGGAGTGCTTGACGAAGGGCAGCGTCGCGCCGAGGATGTCGGCCTCCTGGAAGCCGTCGGTGCCGATCAGCTCGGTGCGCACCTGGCCGGTGACGAACACGGTCGGGACGGAGTCCATCATCGCGTCGGCGATCGCGGTCACCAGGTTGGTCGCACCGGGGCCCGAGGTGGCGAAGGCGACCCCCACCCTGCCCGAGGCCTTGGCGTAGCCCTCGGCGGCGTGGCCGCCGCCCTGCTCGTGGCGCACCTGGATGTGGCGGAAGCCGGCGTCGACGAGCGCGTCGTAGGTCGGCAGGTTGGCCCCGCCGGGGATGCCGAAGATGTTCTCGACGCCCTCGGCCTTGAGGCTTTCCATCAACGCGTCGGCGGCTCTCATCGCAGGCTTGCTCGCTCGGGGCTCATCGGACCGCGATGGTACCAGCGGGCCTATGCCCGGCCGGCAGGGGATTTGGCCGGATTCCAGCGGGTGTGTGGATCGATCGAGCCCTCGATCACGTTGCCCTTGTAGCGCTCGATCGCGTGGATCATCGACTCGACCAGCTCCTCGCCGAGCAGGGTCGGCTGCAGGCCGAGGTCGAGCAGCTTGGTGTGGACCGCGTTGTAGTAGTGCTCTTCCTTCTCCACGCGCGGGTTGTCGCAGTGCTGGACCTCGACCGAGTAGCCGAGGTGCTCGGCGGCCCGCTTGACCAGCTCGGCCAGCTCGGTGACCGAGAACTGCTCGGTGAACTGGTTGAAGACGCGGAACTCGCCCGCCTCGGCCGGGTTGGCCACCGCCAGCTCGACGCACTGCAGCGTGTCGCGGATGTTGAGGAAGCCGCGCGTCTGCCCGCCCGAGCCGTAGACGGTGAGCGGGTGTCCGATCACCGCCTGCACGCAGAAGCGGTTGAGGACCGTGCCGAATACCTCGTCGTAGTCGAAGCGGGTGATCAGCCGCTCGTCGCCGGCCGTCTCGTCGGTGGCGACGCCGTAGACGACGCCCTGGTTCAGGTCCGTGGCGCGCAGGCCCCAGGTGCGGCAGGCGAAGTGGATGTTGGTCGAGTCGTGGACCTTGGCGCAGTGGTACAGCGAGGCCGGCAGCTTCGGGAAGGGCAGCGTGTCCTTCCGCCCCTTGTGCTCGATCTCGATGTAGCCCTCCTCGATGTCGATCTCGGGCTGGCCGTACTCCCCCATCGTGCCGAGCTTGACCAGGTGGCACTCGGGGACGTGGTCGCGGATCGCGAAGAGCAGGTTGAGGTTGCCGATCACGTTCGCCTGCTGGGTCTCGACCGCCTGCTCGCGCGAAGCCATCGAGTAGGGCGCCGAGGGCTGCTGGCCGTAGTGGACCACCGCCTCGGGGCGGGTCTCGGCGACGATCGCGTCGAGGAAGTCGCCGTCCTCGACGGTGCCGACGAAGCTGCGGATGCGGTCGCCGGAGGTTTCAGCCCAGGCGTCGATCCGCTGCTCGAGATCGAGGATCGGCGTCAACGAGTCGCTGCCGACGCTCTCGACCCAGCGGCGACGGGCAAAGTTGTCGACGACCGTGACCTCGTGTCCGCGGGCCGAGAACATCAACGCCGTCGGCCAGCCCAGGTAGCCGTCGCCCCCAAGAATGAGAACGCGCATAGGTCGCGGCAGGGTACCGGAAGGGGCGGCCATAGCATGCGGCCCGTGAGCGATCTGGCGGCGCGGAACGGCGGGCGAATCGGGCTTGCGGCGCTGGTCGCGATCCTCCTGCTCGGGCTGGGCCTGCGCACGGCGGAGGCGTGGGACGGGCGCCCGCCGGTCTACGACGCCGTCGGCTACGCGGCGATCGCCGCCGGCCTCGAGCGCGGCGAGGGGTTCACGCTGGGACCGCAAGGGACGCAGCCGGCGAGCAACTACTCGCCGGGGGTGCCGCTGTTCGTCGCCGGGCTCTACAAGGCGACCGGCGGCGTACACGAACGCTTTGCGCGCCTCGTGCTGGCGTTGGTCGGGACGCTGGCGGTGCTCTTCGCCTACCTGGTCGGGAGGCGGCTCTCGGGGCCGGCGGCGGGGTTGATCGGGGCGGTCACGGTGGCGATCTATCCGGCGCTCTTGGAGTACCAGGGGATGCTGATGGGCGAGCCGGCGGCGGCGACCCTGTTGTCCGGGGCGGTGCTGGCGATGCTCTGGGCTTCCGCTTGGGAGGGGGGGTG
>DATDBO010000074.1:0-17925 GCA_036524775.1 Solirubrobacterales bacterium | reverse complement strand
GGGCAGGCGATCAGCTGCGCAACGGCCTCCGGCGGAGGGGCACCCGACCCTCCCAGGCTTACGTCCCTTCTAAGTCTCGACGGTGCGGCCGCGCATCTGGTTGACGAGGCGGCGCGTGCGGCTGCGCTTGCGGCGCTTCTCGCGGTGCCGCTTGACCTGGCGGCGGATGTCCTCGGCGAGCTCGTGGACCGTGTGGGTCATCTCCGGGGAGGCCTCCTTGGCGTGGAGCGTCACGCCCTTGAGCCGCAGGGTCGCCTCGGCGACCTGGCTGTCGGCGATCGCGGGATTGCGCTCTTCCCAGACCTTCACGTCGAGCGTCGCCAGCTCCGAAACCTGCCTCCCGACTCGGCGGAATCGCTTCAGCACATGCTCCCGAAGCTCGTCGTCGACCTCGACGTTGCGCCCGCGCACCTCTATCCGCATGACTGGCCTCCTCTGTCGGTCTGCTCCGATGCTACGCCTCTACCCGCTGTCGGGCAAGAGACTCAAAGCCGACGTGTGAACGTGACCGCGGCGATCCGAATCGCGCCGGCTTGGCGGAGCGCCCCGGCGCAGGCGGAGAGGGTGGCGCCGGTGGTGAGGACGTCGTCGATCAGGAGGACGCTGCGCGGCACCTGGCCGCGGGCTTGGACCAGCGGTGGGTGGCCGATGCGGGCGGCGCGGCGCTTGCCCACCTGACGGCCGCCGCCGCGACGCACGAGGCAAGTCTGCAGCGGAAGCCCCGTGCGGAGCGCCAGGGCGGACGCGATCTCCGCCGCCGGGTCGAAGCCGCGCATGGCGGCGCGCAGAGGGGCCGTGGGGACCGGGACGATCATGCCGCTGAGCAGCGCCGCCGGCGCCAGCCACTGGATGCGGTCGGCGACCAGGTCCGCGACCGGCAGCAGGCGGCGGAACTTGAGCGCCGTGACCAGGTCGCGGGCCGTTCCCTCGTGGGGGGCCGAGGACCAGGCGCAATCGATGCCGGGAGGCCCGCCGCCCTCGAGCGGCTCGGCATCGGCGAGCCGCCGCGAGCAGCGGGTGCAGACGATCGCCTCGCGCCTGCAGCCGCGCCCGCAAGCGGCGCAGAGCGGCGGGACGAGGGCGCCGAGTACCGCGTGGAGGAGATTCATGGCCCGATCGTGCGGGCCGCCGGCGCGCGGGTGGCGCGCGGAACGTCAAGTCTCTGTCAAATCTCTGTCAGGCCTGCGTCGCGCGAGCCGCGATTGCGCCCACCAGGACCCCTCCGGCGGGCACCTCGCTGTCTTCGAGCAGGATCGAGTCGCGGACGATCGCGCCCTCGCCGATCCGGCAGCGATCGCCGACGATCGCCGGGCCCTCGATGCGCACGCCGGGACCGATCTCGACACCCTCTCCGACCAGGACCGGCGGCTTCGCCTCGGCGCCGTCGAGCGGGCTCGCCGAGCGCACTCCCTCGCTCACCTCCGGCGCGCCGGGCTCGACCTCGACTGCGCCGCGCAGGGCGTCGAGGTTGCCCTGGCGCAGCTCGTCGAGGTTGCCGATGTCGTTCCAGTAGGCGTCGATCTCGTGCGAGTAGAAGGGCACGTCGGCGTCGAGCAGCGCCGGGAAGACGTCCTTGGCCCAGTCGGCGAACTCGGCCGGGTCGTCGGGGTCGGCGTCGTTGCTGGTGCCCGGCTCGGGGAAGTAGTCGAAGATCTCGGCGCGGAACATGTAGATGCAGGTGTTGGCGAGGTCGGAGAGCGCCTCCGCCGGGTCGGGCTTCTCCTGAAAGCCCTGGACGCGGCCGTCGCCGTCGGCGATCACCACGCCGAACTGGTCGGTGTCGGGGACGCGCTTGGTGGCCATCGTGGCGAGGCCGTCGTGGGACTCGTGGAAATCGCGCATCGCGCCGAGGTCGATGTCGGTGAGCGCGTCGCCGGCGACGACGAGGAACGAGTCGCCGAGGTACTCGCCCGCCTTGCGGACTCCCCCGGCCGTTCCCAGCAGTCGCTCCTCGCGGCTGTAGGTGAGGTCCAGGCCGAAGGCCGAGCCGTCGCCGAAGCGATCCTCGATCGTCTCCGGGAACCAGTGCAGGTTGGCGATCGCCTCCGGGAAGCCGTGGCGGACGAGCAGCCGAACGGTGTGCTCCATCACCGGCCGGTTCAGCACCGGCACCATCGGCTTCGGCATCGCGTAGGTGATCGGACGCAGCCGGGTGCCGAGCCCGGCCGCGAGGATCATCGCCCGCATCGACTCAGTAGCGGTAGTGGTCGGGCTTGTAGGGGCCCTCGACCGGGATGCCGAGATAGGCGGCCTGCTCCTCGGACAGCTCGGTAAGGCTGACGCTGAGCGCCGCCAGGTGCAGCCGCGCGACCTTCTCGTCGAGGTGCTTGGGCAGCACGGTGACCTCCTTGGCCGTGAACCCGTCGGGTCGGCCGTAGAGCTCGATCTGCGCGATCACCTGGTTGGTGAACGAGTTCGACATCACGAAGCTCGGGTGTCCGGTCGCGTTGCCGAGGTTGAGCAGGCGGCCCTCGGAGAGGAGGATGATCGAGTGGCCGTCGGGGAAGCGCCACTCGTCGACCTGCGGCTTGATGTTGACCCGCTCGGCGGGAGACGCTTCGAGCCCGGCGACGTCGATCTCGTTGTCGAAGTGGCCGATGTTGCCGACGATCGCGTTGTGCTTCATCCGCGCCATGTGGTCGGCGGTGATGATGTCCTTGTTGCCGGTGGCGGTGATGAAGATGTCGGCCGTCCCCACGACGTCCTCGAGCGTCCGCACCTCGTAGCCCTCCATCGCCGCCTGCAGGGCGCAGATCGGATCGATCTCGGTGACGATCACGCGGGCGCCCTGGCCACGCAGCGACTCGGCGCAGCCCTTGCCGACGTCGCCGTAGCCGCAGATGACGGCGGCCTTGCCGCCGATCATCACGTCGGTCGCGCGGTTGATCCCGTCGATCAGCGAGTGACGGCAGCCATAGAGGTTGTCGAACTTCGACTTGGTGACAGAGTCGTTGACGTTGATCGCCGGGAAGAGCAGGTCGCCGGTCTCGGCCAGCTGGTAGAGCCGGTGCACGCCGGTGGTCGTCTCCTCGGTGACCCCCTTGATCCCCGCGGCGATCCCGGTCCAGCGCTGCGGGTCGGACTCGAGCGAGCGCTGCAGGGTCTCGAGCACGACGCGGAGCTCCTCCGAGTCGGCCGAGGCCGGGTCGGGCACTGCCCCCGCCTTCTCGAACTCGACGCCCTTGTGGACGAGCAGGGTGGCGTCGCCGCCGTCGTCGAGGATCATGTTCGGGCCCTCGCCGTCGGGCCAGAGCAGGGCCTGCTCGGTGCACCACCAGTACTCCTCCAGGGTCTCGCCTTCCCAGGCGAAGACGGGAATGCCGGAGGCCGCGATCGCGGCCGCGGCGTGATCCTGCGTGGAGAAGATGTTGCAGCTGGCCCAGCGGACCTCGGCGCCGAGGGCGACCAGGGTCTCGATCAGCACGGCGGTCTGCACCGTCATGTGCAGCGAGCCGGTGATCCGCGCCCCTTGCAGGGGCTGTTCGGCCGCGAACTCCTCGCGGGTCTGCATCAGGCCGGGCATCTCCACCTCGGCGAGGGAGATCTCCTTGCGCCCGAACTCGGCGAGGCCGATGTCGGCGACTTTGTGGTCAGAGGTGGCGGTTGCCATCGGTTCCTTTCGTCTCTCTCCGATTTCTCCCGGCGAAGGATACGGAGATGAGCGCGGGAGCGGCCCCGCCGCTCAGGGCGAACCGAGCGCGGCCTTGAAGCCGTCGATCGCAGCGATCGGCAGCGGGTCGACCCCGTGCGCGTCGGCGATCGCCAGGGAGACCAGGTCGCCGAGCATCACGCTCCAGAGCAGCCGCTCCGAGGGCGTCTCGCCCGCCGCCTCGACCCGGACCACGCCGGCGCCGGTCTCCTCGATCGCCCTGGCGGTGAGCTCGAAGCGGCGGCCCACACGCTGATGGCTGCCCTTGTCCTCGAGCAGGACCGCGGCCAGGCCCGCCTCCGAGCCCCCCGCCCCCCAGCCGCAAAGCTCGTTGTGGTCGGCCTCGGGCAGCTCCGAGAAGAACGCCGCCAGCTTGGAGTTCTCGTTGAGCTGGGTCTTCCAGCGCCGCGCCGCGGCGACGGTCAGGCCGGCCCCGTAGACGACCGGCACCGTGCCGTCGAGCAGGGCGGCGATCTCGCCGGCGGTGTGGCGGAGATCGTCGCGCGAGGCCTCCAGAAAGGCCGCCGCCTGCTCCAGCTCCGCGGCGATGCGAGGAGCGACGCCGGCGGCCGCGGCCGCCTCGCTCGCGCAGACCACCATGTAGGCGACGGCGGTGCGCGGTGCGGGAAGAAGCCCGGGCAGGCCGATCACGGGATCGCCCGCCGCCCGCGCCGCCTCGACCAGCGCCCCGCCGGTGCCGGCGACGACGCGCCGGGCGCCGAGATCCTGCGCGGCGGCGAAGCAGGCAAGCGTCTCCTCGGTTTCGCCCGAGTAGCTGGTGCAGAGCACCGCCCAATCGCTCGTCGCCCAGCTCGGCAGCTCGTAGCCGCGCACGGTCAGCAGCGGCCGCACGAGGCGATCGCCGAGGACCGCGGCGGCGAGGTCGCCGCCGATTCCCGAGCCGCCGACGCCGCAGACGAGCAGCCCAGCGGAGTCGCCGACGGAGAGTCGTGCCGACTCGACCCGCCAGAGAGCGTCGCGCAGGTGGTCGGGGATGGCGAGGACGTCGTCGAGCATTGGCTACGCCGGGACTCTTTCACCCTCCGCGACCACGGCGCCTTCAAGCCGGGCCCCTGGAGCGACCTCGACCCCCCGGGAGAGGATCGAGTCGACGACCTCGGCGCCCGCGCCGACCGTGCACTCGCCGAGCAGGACCGAGCCGCGCAGCGCAGCGCCGGCCGCCACTCGGCATCCCGGCCCCACCACTGCCCGCGGCCCGACCGTCGCCTCGGGATCGACCTCGGCGCCCGGATCGACCAGCACGCCGGGCGCGGTCGGCTCGACCCGCGTCGCCACCCGTCCCTCGAGGATGTCCCAGCTCGCCTGCAGGTAGCGCTCGGGTGTGCCGATGTCTACCCAGTAGCCGTCGAGCGGCAGCCCGTGCAGGCCCTCGTCGACCAGACGGGGGAAGACGTCGCGCTCGATCGAGACGTTCTCGGCGGGCGGGATCAGGTCGAGCACCGGGCGCTCGAGCACGTACATCCCGGCGTTCACCTCGCCCGGCGCCCGCTCGCCGGTCTTCTCACGGAAGGCGAGCAGCTCGCCGTCCTCTCGCCGCTCGACCAGTCCGAACGCGGCCGAGTCCTCCACCGGGTGCAGGCCGATCGTCGCCGTGGCTCCCCGCTCGTCATGGGCGCTCAGCAGCTTCCCCAGGTCGAGGTCGGTGAGCACGTCGCCGTTCAGCGCCAGGAAGCGGTCGTCGAGCTCCTCGCCCACCGTGTCGGCGGCGAAGCGGATCGCGCCGGCGGTACCCAGCGGCTCGGGCTCGACCACGAAGCGAATCCTCGTCCCGGCCCGCTCCTCCTCGCCGGCCAGCGCCTCGCGCAGCGCGCCGGGAAGGAAACCGCAGGCGAGGACGACCTCGGTCACGCCGTGCCCCGCCAGCCACTCGATCATGTAGGCGAGGAAAGGGCGGTCGACCAGGGTCAGCGCGGGCTTGGGGACCCTCTCGGTGAGAGGCCTTAACCGGGTTCCTTCGCCGCCTACTAAGACGATTGCCTGCATACGTCAGTCTGCAGCGGCAGGCGACGGCTCGCTTGCGGCGGCCCTACCTATTCCCTCATATTCGAAGCCTGCAGATGTCAGTTTCTTCGGGTCGAGGAAGTTGCGGCCATCGACCAGCAGCGGGTTCGCCATCCGGCTCGCCGCCTCGTTCCAGTCCAGCCCGGCGAACTCATCCCACTCGGTGACCAGCACCGCCGCATCGGCGCCCTCCAGCGCGCCCAGGGCCGAGTCGCGCAGCTCGACCCCGTCGAGCAACTCCCGCGCCGCCTCGACGGCGACCGGGTCGTAGGCGACCACCTCCGCCCCTTCGCCCTGCAGCCGCGCCGCCAAGACCAGGCTCGACGCCTCGCGCATGTCGTCCGTGTCCGGCTTGAAGGCCAGCCCCAGCAGCGCCACCCGCTTGCCGACCAGCGAGCCCAGCCGGCCGGCGAGCTTCTGCACCACCCGCCGCTTCTGCAGCTCGTTCACCTCGATCACCGCGCCCAGCAGCTGGAAGTGGTAGCCGGTATTGCCGGCGAGCATCTTCAGCGCGCTGACGTCCTTGGGGAAGCAGCTGCCCCCGTAGCCGATCCCGGCGCGCAGGAAGGCGGGGCCGATGCGCTGGTCAAGGCCCATGCCGCGGGCGACCTCGCCGACGTCGGCGCCGACCTCCTCGCAGACGTTGGCGATCTCGTTGACGAAGGAGATCTTGGTAGCCAGGAAGGCGTTGGAGGCGAGCTTGATCATCTCGGCGCTGGCGACGTCGGTGCGCACCAGCTCGCCGCCCAGTGGCTCGTACAGCGCCGCGACCGCATCCCCGGCTTCCCCTTGGCCGGGGTCGGCGCCTACCACGACCCGGTCGGGGTGCATGAAGTCCTCCACCGCCGAGCCCTCCTTGAGGAACTCGGGGCAGGAGACGTAGGGGACCCCGGGCAGGTCGCGGCGGATCGTCTCCCCCGTCCCCGCCGGCACGGTGCTCTTCATGATCAGCACGTGGTCGCCGTCGGCGCGCAGGTCCTCGACCACGGCCCGCACCCGCGAGAGGTCGGCGTCGCCGGAGCGGGTCGGCGGCGTGTCGACGCAGACGAAGATCAGGCGGGCCGCGTCGAGCAGCTCCCCCATGTCCGTGGTGAAGGTGAGCCGCTCGGCGTTGCGGGCGAGCAGCTCGTCCAGGCCGGGCTCGTGGATCGTCGTCTCGCCGCGGGCCAGCGCCGCGACCTTCTCGGGCAGGATGTCGCGGGCGACCACGGGGTGGCCCAGCTCGGCGAAGCAGGTCGCGGTGACCAGCCCCACCCAGCCGACGCCGATCACCCCGATCGTCTCCTTGCCTTCGCTCAACGCGCCCCCCTCCCCTTCTTCGCCGGCTTGCTCTTCGGCAGCTTCACCTTTGCTGAGCGGGCGATGCCGATCATCTGGTCGTTGGTGAGCACGCGCAGGAGGCTATTCGCCACCCAGTAGGTGTTGTCGCCGCGGTGCCAGACGACGAGCCGCACCCGGTCGCCGTCGAGGAAGATCTCGTACTCGCGGTCGCGGATCGTCTTCGTGACGCTCGGCCCGCTGAGCAGCGGCGGGTCGCTCCAGCCCTGGATGCCCTGCACGCCGAAGTAGTGGACGCCGTCGGGGAGTTCGAGCGTCAGCACCATCCGGTAGGCGCCGTGGCGGTCGCCGTCGCTGTCCTTGAAGTGGTAGACGCGGGGGTCCTGGATGTGCAGTTCGGGATTGCTTTCCTCGTAGGCCGCGCCGGAGGGCAGCCGGGTCGGGTAGAAGACCGGGAAGCCGCTGCTCACCTTGCGGGCGACGATCTTCGCCTCCTCTTCCCCCGCTTCGCGGGCGGGGACCAGCCCGTCGCTGCCCGGCGGCTTCGTCTTCAGCTTCGGCTTCGGCCTGTCCTTCTTCTTCTGGCCCTTGCGCTTCGCCTTGCCCTTCCTGCCCTGCTTCTTGTCCGGCTCGGCACCGCCGCCCTCGAGCGTGCCGCTGGGGCCGCCGCTCGCTTCGATCCCGAGGAAGCGGTCGACCGCTTCTTCGATCGCGCTTTCGGAGGCGTAGACGAAGCTCGGCCCCAGTTCGGCCGGGAAGTCGACCTCATTGATTTCGGCGTTGCGCGAAGCGATGAACAGCTTCAACACCTCGATCATCGACTTCGTGTCGCTGATGTCGGAGCTGGTGTATTCGGTGAAGACGTCGATCAGCTCGCCTTCGCCCAGCACGTCGCGCGCCAGATCGGAGATCGGCACTCGCTGGCGGGCGGCGCTGAGGAAGTCCTGCTGGCGCGCGGCGCGGACGATGTCGGTGTCGGTGTGGCGGAAGCGCACGTACTCCAGCGCCCGTTTGCCGCACATCAGCTGGTAGCCCGGCTGCACGTTGATCTCCGAATACTGTTCGGAGGGCGGCACGCCGAGGTTCGAGTGGTAGTAGCGGCGGTCGACGTCGACGTATACGCACCCGATCGCGTAGACCGCCCGGACGAAGCCGAGGTAGTCGACGTTGACGATGTGGTTGATCGGCAGGCCGGTCAGTTCCTTGACCACCTGCAGGGTCAGCTTCGGCCCGCCGTAGGCGTAGGCGGAGGAGAACTTTTCCGTGCCCACGCCCGGGATCTCGACCTCGAGGTCGCGCGGGATCGACATCAACGCGATCGCGTCGTTGTCGGGATCGAGGCGGAGCAGGATCGTCGTGTCCGAGCGCCCCGGGTCTTCCGGTTCGTTGGCCCGCTTGTCGGAGCCGAGGATGAGGATGTTCTGCGCCTCGCCCCCCTTGGTCTCCTTGAGGACCCCTTCGACGGCGTTCTTCAGTTTGTTGTTGTGGCCGAGCGCCTCGGCGATGTTGTCGATCTTGATCAGGCCGCTGGCGGCCACCGCGGCCGCGGTGGCGAAGACGATCACGAAAGAGGCCAGCGTGAAGCGCCACCAGTAGCGCTTCGGCTTCGGCGCCGGCTCGTGGTCGCCCTCGGGCGGCGGCTTCTTGAAGGGCTCCTCGATCATCGCCGCCCGCTCAACCCTCGAGCCGCTCGGGGACCTCGCGCAGGAACCGTTCCAGCGCCCCCTGGTAGGCGAGCAGCGACGGCACCGAAACCCACTCCGAGGGGCCGTGGTGGCCTTCGCCGACCGGGCCGAACTCGACCGCCGGCACCCCCACCCGGAGGAAGGAGACCGCGTCGGAGGCGCCGTCGCGGCCGACGCTCATCGGCTCGCCGTCGTGGTGCGCCGAGGCGGCCTCGCGCAGGCCGAGGACGAAGGGCGAGTCGCGGTCGACCACCGCCGGCGGCCGCGTGAAGAGCTGCGTCACCTCGACGTCGGGCAGGCCGCGCACCTGCTCCAGCACGGCGGCGGGGTCCTGGTCGGGCAGGTAGCGGATGTCGACGTCGATCGCGCATCGGTCGGGCACCTTGTTGAGCGCGTCGCCGCCCAAGATCCGGCCGAGGTTGATCGAAGGGCGGTCGAACAGCTCGGAGCTGTGCCTCGCGAACGGTAGCGACTCGATACTGCGGAAAACGTCATGTGCCTTGAGCACGGCGTTGTCGCCGAGCCACGGCGTGGCACCGTGCGCGGCGACCCCGCTCACCTCGAGGCGCAGCGCCAGCACGCCCTTCGCCTCGACACCGATGTGCAGGTCGGTCGGCTCGCCGGTGATCGCGAAGTCGCCGACGAAGCCGGCGTCGACCAGGCGGTCGCTGCCGCGGTCGACTTCCTCCTCGGACTCCTCGTCGCCGACGATGCCAAGCCGCACCCGCACGCGCTCCTGCTCGCGCATCGCCGCGGTCGTCAACAGCATCGCGGCCAAGGCCGCCTTCATGTCGTAGGCGCCGCGGCCGTAGAGCCTCTCCCCCTCGATCCGCGGCTCGAACTGCCCCGCCTGCCCCGGCACCACATCCAGATGCCCATGCAGAACGACGGTCGGCGCCTCGGCGGGCCCGACTTCGGCCCGCAGCACCGGCAGCCCGCGCACCTCGTCGGTGGCGACCCCGATCCCGCGCGCTTCCAGCCAGCCCTCGACGAAGCCCGCCGCTTCCAGCACCCCGTCCGGCTCGGACGTGTCGTAGCCGATCAGCCGCTTGGCGAGGGCTACGAGCTCGTCGGTCATCCCTTGGCGATCGCCAGGAACGCTTCGGCTCGGTCGCGGTCTTTCTCGGCGCGTTTGCGCGCCCCGCTGCCCTCCTCGGCCTCGCCGAGGCGCTGCTCGGCGTCGGCGAGTTGGTCCTTCAGCACCGCGGCGTCGAGATCCTCGGGTGCCAGCGCCTCCTCGACCAGCAGGCGAGCGTGGTTGCCGAACACCTGCAGCCAGCCGTGCGCCTGGGCGTAGCGCTGCGGCTGCGGGTCGCCGGTGTAGAGGCGCAGCTCTGCCGGCTTCAGCGCCGCCAGCAGCGGCGCGTGGTTGGCGAGGATGCCGATCTCGCCCCCCGCGGTGCGGGTCGAGACCTGGCTCACCTCGCCGCTGAATACCTCCCCCTCGGGGGTGAGGATCTCGACCTCGAACTTGGTTTCGCCCGCCACGACAGGCCCCTACGCGGCTGCCGCGGAGGAGGCGTTCTCGGTGACCTGGTCGATCGAGCCCTGCATGTAGAAGGCGCCCTCGGGCAGGTCGTCGTGGACGCCGTCGAGGATCTCGCGGAAGCCGCGCACCGTCTCGGCGACCGGCACGAACTCGCCGCTGCGGCCGGTGAACTGCTCGGCGACGAAGAACGGCTGGCTGAGGAAGCGCTCGATCTTGCGCGCCCGCGAGACCGTCTGCTTGTCCTCGTCGGAGAGCTCGTCGATGCCGAGGATGGCGATGATGTCCTGCAGCTCCTTGTAGCGCTGCAGCACCTCCTGCACCTCGGTCGCCGTGCGGTAGTGGTCCTCGCCGACGACGTCGGGCTTGAGGATCGTCGAGGTCGAGTCGAGCGGGTCGACCGCCGGGTAGATCCCTTTCTCGGAGATCGCCCGCGAGAGCACGGTGGTCGCGTTGAGGTGAGCGAACACCGAGGCCGGGGCCGGATCGGTGAGATCGTCGGCGGGGACGTAGACCGCCTGCACCGAGGTCACCGAGCCGCGCTCGGTCGAAGTGATCCGCTCCTGCAGCCCGCCCATCTCGGTCTCCAGCGTCGGCTGGTAGCCGACCGCCGAGGGCATCCGGCCGAGCAGCGCCGAAACCTCGGAGCCCGCCTGGACGAAGCGGAAGATGTTGTCGATGAAGAGCAGCACGTCCTGGCCACCCTGCTCGCGGTAGTACTCGGCCATCGTCAGGCCGGAGAGGGCGACGCGCAGGCGCGCGCCGGGCGGCTCGTTCATCTGGCCGAAGACGAGCATCGTTTTGTCGATCACGCCCGACTCTTTCATCTCGAGCCAGAGGTCGTTGCCCTCGCGCGAGCGCTCGCCGACGCCGCAGAAGGCGGAGAGGCCTTCGTGCTCCTCGGCGATCGAGCGGATCAGCTCCTGGATGAGGACGGTCTTGCCGACCCCGGCGCCGCCGAACAGCCCGACCTTGCCGCCCTTGGCGTAGGGGGCGAGCAGGTCGATCACCTTGATCCCGGTCTCGAGGATCTCCTGGGTGGGAGCCAGGTCGGAGGCTTGAGGTGCCGGGCGGTGGATCGGCCAGCGCTCGCCGGCCTCGATCGGCTCGCCCTGGTCGATCGGCTCGCCGAGCAGGTTGAAGATCCGGCCCAGGGTGGCGTCGCCGACCGGAACCGAGATCGGCCCGCCGGTGTCGGTCACCTTGTCGCCGCGCTGCAGCCCGTCGGTGGCGTCCATCGCCACCGTGCGCACGCGGTCGTCGCCGAGGTGCTGCTGCACCTCGCAGACCAGCTCGGTCGCCTCGCGATCCTCGTCGCCCGCCATCTCGATCTTCACCGCCGAGTAGATCTCCGGCAGCTGGTCGGGGAAGACGGCGTCGACGACGACGCCGGTCACCTGCTCGACCTGTCCCACATTCGTTCCGTTGGTGTCAGCCATTGGTTCCTTTTCGTAGATAACAGTCGCGCTCTCTCACGGCGCGAAGAATCAGATATGCACGCTTGTTCGTTCGCGCTCCCGTCTTATCCAAGAGCCTCTGCACCTGCCACGACCTCGAGGATCTCCTGGGTGATCTCGGCCTGCCTGGCCCGGTTCATCTCCAGGGTCAGGTCGTCCATCATCGTCTCCGCGTTCTCCGCGGCGTTCCGCATCGCCGTCATCCGCGCCCCCAGCTCGGAGGCGGCCGACTCGAGCAGCGCCCGGTAGACGGAGATGTTCACGTACTCGGGGATCAGCTGTGCCAGCAGCAGCTCGGCGTCGGGCTCGTACTCCCACAGCGCCTGGCTGTGGGCTTTCTCGATCTCGGTCTCCTCGGCGTCCTCTTCCTCCTCGTCCACGCCGGCGCCGATCACGTCGGCCTGCTGCAACGGCAGCAGCGTCTGCCGCCAGACGTGCTGGGTGAGCGGCGAGACGTAGCGGTTGTAGACCAGCTCGACTCGGTCGAGCTCCTCGTCGACATAGCGCGCGGTCAGCTCCTCGCCGATCTCGCGCGCGTTGGCGAAGCCGGGGCGATCGGTGAAGCCGGTGAACGAGGTGCGCACCTCCTGCTTGCGGAAGGTCAGCGCGGAGACGCCCTTGCGCCCGACCGCCGAGAAGGCCGTCTCGACCCCCTGCGCGCCGAGCTCGTCGCGCAGGCGCAGCCCGTCGCGGATCACGTTCGTGTTGAAGGCGCCCGCCAGGCCGCGATCGCCCGTGATCAGCACCACGCCGACCCGCTTCACGTCCTCGCGCTCGACCATCACCGGCACGCGCGGCATCCCGCCAGCCTGCTCGGCGGCGCGGCGGGTGAGCTTGCGCATGCCCTGGGCGTAGGGCCGCAGCTGCTCGATCCGCTGCTCGGCCCGACGCAAGCGCGCCGCCGCGACCATCTCCATCGCCCGCGTGATCTTGTTGATGTTCTTGATCGACGCGATGCGGTTCTTGACGTCCTTCTGCGAAGCCATGGCTGAGGAGCGTGTCCGCCGCTAGGCGGGCGTCGCCTCCTTCTCGCTCTCGGCCTCGGCTTCCTCGGTGCGGCTCGGCTTCGCCCGCTCTTCCTCGGAGTGGATGCGGTCCGACTCGCCCGCCTCGAGCGGATCGCCGTGCTCGTCGAAATCGGGACCGAAGTCGTCGACGAACTCGCGGATCGCCCCACCGAGCTCCTCCTCGTCGGCCTCCTCGAGCTTGCCGCTCTCGGCGATCCGATCGAGCAGCTCGGCCTTCTCGGAACGCAGCCGGATCCGCAGGTCGCGCAGGAACTCCCCCACCCGCTCGGTCTTGATCCGGTCGAGGAAGCCACCCGTGCCGGAGTAGATCGCGGCGACCTGATCGGCCATCTCGAGCGGTTCGCGCTCTTTCTGTTTGAGCAGCTCGACCAGCCGTTCGCCGCGGTTGAGCGTTTTCTGCGTCTCGGGATCGAGCTCGGAGCCGAACTGGGCGAAGGCCTCGAGATCGCGGTACTGGGAGAGGTCGAGGCGCAGTTTGCCGGCGACCTTCTTCATCGCCTTGGTCTGCGCGTTGCCGCCCACCCGCGAAACCGAGATGCCGACGTTGATCGCCGGCCGCACGCCCGAGTTGAACAGGTCGGACTCGAGGAAGATCTGCCCGTCGGTGATCGAGATCACGTTGGTCGGGATGTAGGCGGAGACGTCGGAGGCCTGCGTCTCGATGATCGGCAATGCCGTCAGCGAGCCGCCGCCGAGATCGTCGTTCAATTTCACCGCCCGCTCGAGCAGCCGCGAGTGCAGGTAGAAGACGTCGCCGGGGTACGCCTCGCGTCCCGGCGGGCGCCGCAGCAAGAGCGACATCTGGCGGTAGGCGTAGGCGTGCTTGGTGAGGTCGTCGTAGACGCAGAGCGCCGCTTTGCCGTTGTAGAGGAAGTGCTCGCCCATCGCGCAGCCCGCGTAGGGGGCGATGAACTTGATCGGCGCCGCCTCGTCGGCGGGGGCGGCGACGATGATCGTGTTCTCCATCGCGCCGTTCTCCTCCAGCACCTCCTTTAGCTGGACGACGGTCGACATCCGCTGGCCGATCGCGACGTAGATGCAGATCATGTCCTTGTCGCGGTTGTTGATGATCGTGTCGATCGCGATCGCCGTCTTGCCGGTCTGGCGGTCGCCGATGATCAACTCTCGCTGTCCGCGGCCGATCGGGATCATCCCGTCGATCGACATCAGCCCGGTCTGCACCGGCTCGGTCACAGGCTGGCGCTGGACGACGCCCGGCGCTTTGAACTCGGCTGGACGGGTCTGGGTGGTCGCCACCTCGCCCTTGTCGTCGAGCGGCCGGCCGAGCGGGTCGACCAGGCGGCCGAGCAGCTCCTCGCCGACGGGGATCCGCAGCAGGTGGCCGGTGCGCTTGACCGTGTCGCCCTCGACGATCTTGTCCCACTCGCCGAACAGCACCGCGCCGACGTTGTCGGCCTCGAGGTTGAGGGCGAGGCCGGTGACGCCGTGCGGCAGCTCGAGCATCTCCAGCGCCATGCAGTTGTCGAGGCCGTGGATGCGGGCGATCCCGTCGGCGACGGACAGCACGGTGCCGACCTCCGAGAGGTCGGCGCTGCCGGTGTCCAGTCCCTCGATCCTCTCTCTGAGGATCGATGCGATCTCGTCGGGCTTGATCTCCATCGGGTGCTCTCTGCCTCCTTAGGCCGCTTGGGCGACGCTCTTTCGAAGTTTCTCCAGACGGCTGCGAATGCTCGCGTCCAGAACCATGTTGCCGACCTGCAAGACGATGCCGCCGAGGATCTCGTCGTCGACGCGGCTGGCCAGGTCGACCTTCTGCCCGGTCTGCCGCTCGATCTCCTCGCCGATCTTGGCCACCACGGCCGGGTCCAACTCGACCGCGCTGGTCACGGTCACGTCGATGCGCTTGTTCTCCTGCTTCCACAGCCGCTCGAACTCGCGCCGCATGCGGAAGACCTCGTTCGTCCGCCCCTTCTCGATCAGCAGCTCGAGGAAGTTGCGCAGCTCGGGGTCGACGCCGCTGACCGCCCGCTTCAGGCCCTCGACTTTCTCCGCCGAGGAGAAGTGCGGGCTGAAGAGGAAGACCTGCAGGTCGCGGTCGCCTTCGACCGCATCGGCAAACTGGGCCAGGTCGGCGCCGATCGCGTCGAGCTTGCCCTTCTCCCTGGCGACCTCGAAGAGCGCCTCGGCGTATACGCGGGCAGCCTCCATCAGTTCTGCGACCCCTCCGCTCCGGAGAGGCTGCTGAAGTCGACCTCGCTGAGCGCCTCCTCGACCAGGCGACGCTGGTCCTCGGCGGTGAGACTCTTGCGGGTGACCTTCTCGGTGGCGAGCACGGTCAGGTCGGCGACCTCCTTGCGGATCTGCTCGAGCGAACGCCGCGTCTCGGCTTCGATGTCGCGCTTCGCCGCGGAGACCAACTCCTCGCGCTTCTCCTTGCCGGCGCTCGTCGCCTCGGCTTCGGCGACCTCAGCCGCCTTGCGAGCGCGGGCCATGATGTCGTCGGCCTGCTCGCGCGCCTCGGCGAGGCGCCCGCGGTACTCCTCGAGCAGCTCGTCGGACTCGCGCCGCTGCCGCTCGGCGGCCTCGATCGACTCGGCGATCGTCTTGGCCCGTTTGTCGAGGGCCTCTTGGATTTTCGGGAAGGCGACCTTGCTCAGCACCCACATGGTGAAGAGGAAGATGACCAGCGTCCAGATCATCAGGCCGAGGCCCGGAGAAACCAAGAAGCTGCCGCCTTCTTCCTCGCCGTGCGCCGCCGCCTCGGTGGCGAGGACGATGAAGCCCGCTATGTCGCCAACAATCAGCTCCACGCGATCGACCTAGAGGAAGAAGGCGATCAGGCCGAAGATGAAGGTGTAGAAGGCGACCGCCTCGGTCAGCGCGAAGCCGAGCCAGCGGATGCTCTGCAGCTCGTCTTTCATCTCGGGCTGGCGGGCGACCGACTCGATCTCCTTGCCGAAGATGAAGCCGACGCCGATACCGGCGCCGATCGAGCCGAGCCCGGCGCCGACGCCGAGCGCAATCGCCTTCCCGGCGTCCGTCACACCTTCGTCGGTGACCTCGGCTATCGGTAGGGACATGAGATCCATCGAGTTCGACTTCCTTTCGTTTTTTAGTGACTGGCGGAGGTGGCTCCGCCGATGTAGATCGCGGTCAGCGTCGAGAAGATAAACGCCTGGAGGGTGGCAACCAGGCCCACCTCGAAGATGAAGAAGACGAAGGCCATCGGGAAGGTGAGCGCGCCGAGCGCGGCGATTCCGAGCAGCACGGCCAGCCCCCCGCCCATGAAGAGCAGCAAGAGGTGGCCGGCGAGGATGTTGGCGAAGAGACGCACGGAGAGCGAGATCAGCCGCACGAAGTGGGAGATCACCTCGATCAGGAAGATCGCCGCCTTGCCGATCGGGTTCATCTCCTCCAACCCGGGGGGCAGCCAGCCGGCGAAGTAGGGGATGAAGCCCTTGGCCCGGATCCCTTCGACGTGGTAGGAAACCCAGACCACGAGCGTCAGGACCAGCGGGATCGAGATGTTCGCGGTCGCCGCGTAGAGGGCGAAGGCGGGGACTTCGACGCCGAGGATGTTGACCGGGTGCTCGGTGTTGGTCGGCAGCGGCAGGAAGCCGATCATGTTCGAGAACCAGATGAAGAAGAAGAGCGCGGCCAGGAAGGGGAACCAGCGTGCCGCCAGCTTGGCGTCCATGTTGCCGCCGGTGATGTTGTTCTTGGTCAGGTCGTAGGCGACCTCGATCGCGGTCTGGACCCGGTTCGGCTTCTCGGCCATGCGGCGCGAGATCCAGACCATCGTGAAGATCGTCAGCCCGCTGGCGAGAGCGAGGTAGACGACCGCCTTGTTGATGCTGAGGTCGAGACTGCCGAGGTGGATATCGAGCCAGGTCTCGAGCTTGAACTCGTTCTGCGGCTGGAACGATTCGTTTTTGCCGTCGCTGCCGAAGATCAGCACCATCAGGATCGTCACCGCGAAGTAGACGCCGAACCCGAGCAGGACCTTGGCTTTGGTGCTCAGCCCGGAGGAGCCGGCCTCGGCGGGGGAGGCGGTTGCGGCCTCGGCGCTCATCGCGCTCCCTCCCCCTCCGGTTCGAACAGCTGGACGATCCCCGCTGCGGCGAAGGAGACAGTGAAGAGGACGGCAAGCAGGACCGCGGCGGCGAGCCCCGCCTCGTGCGACACGAGGCCGGCCAGCAGCGCCGCCGTCACCATCAGCCAGACGCGGCCGAGGGTGGTCGCGGCCAGCGCCCCCATCGCCTTCTGCCGGTTGCCCGCGCCGAGCTCGGCGACGATCTTACGGCCGGCCAGCACCTGGATCCCCCGCTGGGCGAGCCAGGCGACGGCCGCGACGGCGTAGCCGAGCAGCGGCAGCCCGCCGAGGGCGAACACGGCCAGGGCGGCGGCCAGCACCACTAGATCGACATGCTTGGGAGGGGACATAAGACCGTTTCGAGCTCCTTTTCGGGAGGGAGCAAACGGATGAGTCACTATATCCGAAAGGGCCGTCGATCCGCTTTCTAGAGCCGATTCGTGAGGTTTGTCACAACCTCGCACAAAGTCCGAGGAGCGCTCAAATCGCCTCGAACTCGCCCGTCTCCGGATCGATCACGCCGAACTCGCCCGTCTCCGGATCGACGCGCGCGAAGCGGCGCAGCTTGAGGATCTCCAGCACGTAGACCAGGTAGACGCTGGCGGCCAGGGCGAGCAGGCCGAAGGCGGCGATGACGAGGCTCCAGGCGAGGTCGAAGTTGCCGTGGTCGTCGCTGTAGGGGACGAAGCGCAGGGCGAGGGCGAGGGCGGCCATCACGAAGGTCCAGCCGTACAGGTAGGCGAGCGTGCGGCGCTGCGAGAAGCCGATGTTGGCCATGCGGTGGTGGAAGTGCCAGCGGTCGGCCTTGTAGACGGGGCGGCCGTATTTGAGCCGCTTGGCGACGACGAAGCCGGTGTCGAGGATCGGCACGGTGAGCACGATCAAGGGCAGGAAGAGGGCGATCACGGCGTTGGTCTTGAGCGCCCCCTGCACGGCGACGACGCCGAGCAGGAAGCCGAGCAGGTTGGAGCCGGTGTCCCCCATGAACGTGCTGGCGGGCGGGAAGCCGTGACGGAGGAAGCCGAGCGCGGCGCCGGCGGTCAGCGCGGCGAGGATCCCGGCGGCGTTGCGGTCGAGCGAGAGGGCGACGACGGCGAGGGCGACGCCGGAGATCACGCAGACGCCGGCGGCGAGGCCGTCGACGCCGTCGATCAGGTTGATCACGTTGATCATCGCGACGACGCCAAGCACGGTCAGCACCTGGCCGAGGTCGATCACCCCTCCCCCGGGCAGGGTCAGCAGGTCGACGGTGCCCGGCGAGAGACG
>DATDBO010000073.1:0-13285 GCA_036524775.1 Solirubrobacterales bacterium | reverse complement strand
ATTCGCCGAGGCAATAGCCGTCGACGCTCGCTCCGCATCCGGCTCGAAACGGCGGCAGCGCGACGAAGAGCTGCGACCCCAGGAGCGGCTCGCCGCCGTGCTGGGCGGCCGCGAGCGGCTCGACGCCTGCGAGACCCTGATCCTCCGCGCCCGCGCCGACCTCGACGCCTGCCGCCGCCCCGAGGCGGCGCTGCAGTTGCGCGTCGCGCTCGAGGCGCTGCTGGTCGAGCTCGACGGCGCCCTCGCCGACCCGGGCCACGACGAGGACATGACCGAGCTGCGCGCACGGCGCGGCGAGGCCGGCGAGGCCGCCAACGCGGCGCTGCGCGGAGACGTGAGCGTCGAGCAGGAGCGCCAGGTGGAGGAGCTGACCGCCCTCTGCGAGCGCGTCCTCCGCCGCCGCCGCGTCCTGCGCGGCTAACTTCTGGCGCTTTTATGACCCCAGAGGGTCATCAACGCGACATAAGTTCTTCAGAGTGCGAGGCGACGGGCTACTACGTCGTCGAGGAGGGACTCGGCGATGTGGTGAGCTTCGTCCAGGGCGAGGCCCTCGATCGAGGGGATGCCGATCACGGTCAGGCCTGCGGCGCGGGCCGCGGTGACCCCGGTCGGCGAGTCCTCCAGCGCCACCACGTCGGGCCCGGGCTCGACGCCGAGGCGACGACAGGCCTCGAGGTAGGGCTCCGGCGAGGGCTTCGGCGCGGCGACTTCGTGGGCGCTGAGCACGACGTCGAAGCGGTCTTGGAAGCCGACGATCTGCAGCGAGCGCTGCACGAAGACGAGCGGCGAGTTGGAGACGAGGCCCAGCGGCGTGCCCCGCTGCTTGAGCGAGTGCAGCAGCTCGCGCGCGCCGACCATCGCCTCGACGCCGTGCTCGAGCTCGGCGACGACCAGCTCGTTCAGCTCCTCGATCAGCTCGGCGGCGCGGCCCGGCTCGCCGAGGCGGCGCTCGAGGATGCCGCCGGCGATCTCGGCCGAGGTGCCGACCAGCTCGCGCTTGTCGGCCGGCGTGAACTCGACCCCGCGGCGCTCGAAAAGGTCGTGCTCGGCCCGCGTCCAGACCGACTCGGTGTCGAGCAGCAGGCCGTCGTTGTCGAAGACGACCGCGGCCGGGGTGGCCGACGCCCCGTTGCCCGGATCGGCCATCGCTAGGAGAGCGCCGCCAGGACTGCGCCCAGCTCCTCGTCGACCTCGCCGTCGAGCTTGAGCACGGCGTCACCGTCGTAGGGCGTGGCGCCCTTGGTGAGGATCGCCAGGCGGCCGCCGCAGGCAACCGTCACTTCCGGCAGGCCGGCGACCGGGTGGACGACGAGCGAGCTGCCGACGCAGAGCATCAGCTCGGCCCGTGCCGCCAGCTCGTGAGCCTGGCGCATCGCCGCCTCGGGCAGCATCTCGCCGAAGAGGACGACGTCGGGCTTGACCGGGCCGCCGCAGGCGGCGCACCTGGCGACGCCCGCGCCGTCGAAGAGCGCGTCGACCTCCTCCAGCCCGTAGGAAGCGTCGCACTCGCGGCAGGTCGAGGTGGCGATCGAGCCGTGCACCTCGACCACGTTGCGTGAGCCGGCGGCGCGGTGCAGGCGATCGATGTTCTGCGTGATCGTGCCCTCGAGCAGGCCGCGCCGCTCCAGCTCCGCCAGCGCTTCGTGCGCGGCGTTGGGCCGTTTGTCGCCGAGCGAGTGGAAGCGCGGCCGATAGTAGGACCAGAAGCGCGCCGGGTCGCGCTCGAAGACGTCGATGTGGGCGACCTCCATCGGGTCGACGTTCTCCCACAGCCCCGTCTCGGGCGTACGGAAGTCGGGGATCCCGGAGGGAACCGAGACCCCCGCCCCGGTCAGCGCCACCGTGCAGCTCGACTCGCGGATCAGCTCCGCCAGCCGCTCGGCGGCGCTCACTGTGGCTGTCCCTACTTGCCGCTCCACTTGGGGGTGCGCTTGCCGAGGAAGGCGCCGATGCCCTCCTTGGCGTCCTTGCTGCCGAAGGCGGTGGCGAAGGCCCGCTTCTCGGCCTCGATGCCCTCGTCGAGGTCGCCCTTGTGGGAGGCGGTCTTGATCTGCTCGCGGGCGATCGGCGCCTGCTCGGCCAGCTTGCGGCCCCACATCAGCGCCGTCTCGAACAGCTCGTGGTCCGGCACGACCCGGTTGGCGAGGCCGAACTCGAGCGCCTCGCCGGCGAGGACCGCCTCGCCGGTCAGGTTCATCTCCAGCGCCTTGTTGGGGCCGACCAGGCGCGGCAGGCGCTGGGTGCCGCCGAAGCCGGGCACGATCCCCAGCTTGATCTCCGGCTGGCCGAAGACGGCCGCCTCGGCGGCGATCCGCACGTCGCAGGCCATCGCCAGCTCGCAGCCGCCGCCGAAGGCGATCGAGTTGACCGCGGCGATCGTGGCGACGCTGTCGGTGCCGAAGTCGCGCAGCAGCGCGTGGGCGGTGTGGATCAGCTCCTCGCCCGCCCCCTCGTCCATCTGCGTGAAGGCCTTGATGTCGGCGCCCGCCGAGAAGACGACCGGGATCGAGGAGGCGATCACCATCGCCCCCACGCCGTCGGCGGCCTTGACCCGCTCCCAGACCGTGCCGAGGTCGCGGATCACGGCGGGCGAGATCGCGTTCATCGGCGCGTTGGCGAGCCAGGCGATCGCGACGTCGCCGCGCGTCTCCAGCTTCACCGTCTCGGCCTGCTCGCCCTCGTCGGGCTGCGGGTAGGCGTAGAAGCCCTGACCCGATTTGAGCCCGAGGCGCCCCTGGGCGACGAGCCGCTTCAGCGTCACCGGCGGCGCGAAGCGCTCGCCGTGCTTCTCCTCGAGCTGCTCGATCCGCTCTAGGATCGTGTCGAGGCCCTCCAGGTCGGCTTTCCAGAAGGGCGGGAAGAGGCCTTTGCGCGGGTCGAGCCCGGCCCCGGCCATCATCCCGAGGTCGATGTCGCGGACCGAGCAGACGCCCTCCTCGACCAGCCGGCAGGCCTCGATCAGGGCGCGGCCGGTGAACATCGCGACCAGCTCCTCGGTGTTGGGCTCGGCATCGCCGGGGACGTTCTGCTCGCCCTCCTTGAAGAAGCCCTCGCCGCCGCTCTTGACGCCGAGCTTGCCGTCGGCGACGAGCCCCCGCAGGCCCTCGTGGACGTAGAAGCTCTCGCCGTAGGAGTCGTGCAGGTGCTCGGCGACGTGAAGGACCGTGTCGAGGCCGAGCAGGTCGGTGAGGAAGAACGGTCCCATCGGCGCCGCTTTGGCGGCGGCGATCGCCTCGTCGATCGCCTTCAGCGAAAGGCCTCCCGCCTCCTGGGCACGCCAGATCTCGCCCATCGTCGCCATCAGCACGCGGTTGACGACGAAGCCGGGGACCTCGCCGCAGACGATCGGCTGCTTCTTGATCGCCTGGGCGAAGTTGTAGGCGGCCGTGGCGGTTTCCATCGAGGTGTCCTCGCCGGCGATCACCTCGACCAGCGGCATCACCGATGCGGGGTAGAAGAAGTGGAAGCCGACGACCTTGTCGGGCCGCAGCGTCGCTTCGCCGATCTCGGTGATCGAGAGCGAGGAGGTGTTGGAGGAGAGGATCGCGTGGCCGGGCGTGGCCGCGTCGAGCTCGCGAAAGACCGCCTGCTTGATCTCCATCCGCTCCGGCACCGCCTCGACGACGAAGTCGACGTCGCCGAACTCGGCGTAGTCGGTCGCGCCGACGATCAAGCCCATCACCTCGGCGAGGCGCGCGTCGGCCCCCTCCTGGGTCAGCTTCTCCTTCTTGACCAGGCGAGCGAGCTGGCCCTCGGTGACGGCGCGGGCTTTCTCCACCGCGGCGTCGACGAACTTCTGCTCGACGTCTTTGACGACGACGGGGATGTCGGAGGCGGCGATCGCCTGCGCGATCTCGCCGCCCATGGTGCCGCCGCCGACGACGGCGGCCTTGAAGACGAACATTGAGCTTGAGTCCTCCGGATTCTGGCTTGGGATGCGGGCTCGGGAGGCTATTCGATCCGCCGGCGAGCCGATCGCACAGCGGACAACGCCCCGGGGCGATCGTTGTACCGCGGTACAAAGGCATTTCCCGGCGCTTCCCATTACATTGCTTGGGCTCTTCGAACCAAGTGAGGGATTGACACAGAGATGACTCGCATTCGCCAGCAGAACGTGACCGCCGCGCAGTGGAGCTCGAACGGAGAGGCTCTCGGCGCGCTCGACCTGACCCTGCCCGAGAACGACCCCTTCGGCGCCAACGTCTTCTCCGTCGCCGTGCAGCGCGAAAGGCTGCCCGCCGACGTCTTCGAGAAGCTGCAGGCGACCCTCGAGCACGGCGAGGCGCTCGACGAGACGCTCGCCGACGCCGTCGCCGAGGCGATGAAGGAGTGGGCGCTGGAGAACGGCGCCACCCACTTCACCCACATGTTCCAGCCGCTGACCGGCTCGACCGCGGAGAAGCACGACTCCTTCTTCGACCCCGGCGCCGAGGGGACGGCACTGGCCGGCTTCTCCGGCAAGGAGCTGATCCAGGGCGAGCCCGACGCCTCCTCCTTCCCCACCGGCGGCGTCCGCGCCACCTTCGAGGCGCGCGGCTACACCGCCTGGGACCCGACCTCCCCCGCCTTCATCCTCGAGAACCCCAACGGGGCGCTGCTCTGCATCCCGACCGCCTTCGCCTCCTGGACCGGCGAGGCGCTCGACGCCAAGATCCCTCTGCTGCGCTCGATGGACGCCCTCTCCCGCTCTGCCATCAAGGCGCTGCGGCTGCTCGGCGACGAGGACAGCAAGCGCGTCTTCACCACCGTCGGCGCCGAGCAGGAGTACTTCCTGATCGACGAGCAGTACTTCTTCGAGCGACCCGACCTGATCTCGACCGGCCGCACGCTGTTCGGCGCCAAGCCGCCGAAGGGGCACGAGCTCGACGACCACTACTTCGGCTCGATCCCCGAGCGGATCCTCGCCTGCATGCTGGAGGCCGAGCTGGAGATGCGCAAGCTCGGCATCCCGGTCAAGACCCGCCACAACGAGGTGGCGCCGAACCAGTACGAGATCGCGCCGGTGTTCGAGAACTCGAACGTCGGCTCCGACCACCAGCAGCTGATGATGCAGGTGCTGGAAGCGGTCGCCCGCCGCTACGGCCTCGTTTGCCTGCTGCACGAGAAGCCCTTCGCGGGCGTCAACGGCTCGGGCAAGCACAACAACTGGTCGATGGGCACCGACACCGGCTCCAACCTGCTCGACCCGGGCGACACGCCGGCCGACAACATCCACTTCCTCTTCTTCTGCGCCGCGGTGATCCAGGCGGTCAACAAGCACCAGGGGCTGCTGCGCGCCTCGGTCGCCAACATCGGCCAGGACCACCGCCTCGGCGCCAACGAGGCGCCGCCGGCGATCATCTCGATCTTCCTCGGCGCCGAGCTGGAGAAAGTCTTCGAGGCCATCTCCAGCGGCGAGGGCGACCCCCACACCCCCGCTTCCTTCCTCGAGCTTGGCGCGACGGTGCTGCCAAAACTGCCGATGCACGGCGGCGACCGCAACCGCACCTCTCCCTTCGCCGTCACCGGCAACAAATTCGAGTTCCGGGCGCTGGGGTCGAGCATGTCGCTCGCCTTCCCCAACACCGTGCTGAACACGATCGTCGCCGAGGCGATCGACGAGCTCGCCGACCAGCTGGAGGCGAAGACCGCCAGCGGCGAGGACGCCGCCACTGCCGTGATCGAGCTGGTCAAGGAGTCCTACGGCGCCAACAAGCAGGTCTGCTTCGGCGGCGACAACTACGACGAGGCCTGGCACGCCGAAGCCGAGCAGCGCGGGCTGAAGAACCTGCGCACGACGCCGGAGGCGCTGCCCGAGGTGCTGACCGACCAGACGGTTGCCGCCTTCGAGAACTACGACGTGCTCTCCAAGCGGGAGCTGGAGTCGCGCTACGAGGTCTGGGTCGAGCAGTACTGGATCCGCGCCAACATCGAGGCGGAGACGACCTTCTCGATCGCCAAGACGATGATCCTGCCGGCCGCGCTGCGCCACCTGGCGCTGATCGCCGAGTCGGGCGTCTCGGCGATCGAGGGCGAGCCGCGCGGCTTCGTCGACGAGCTGGTCGCCGCCCTCGGCGAGCTGGAGGCGGCCAACGCCGACCCCGGCCTCGAGGGCATGGAGATGGCGGTCCACGCCCGCGACAAGCAGATCGCCGCGATGGCGGCAGTGCGCGAGGCGGCCGACAAGCTGGAGAAGGTCGTCGCCGACGACCTCTGGCCGCTCCCCAAGTACGAGGAGATGCTCTTCATCAAGTAGCGCGCGCCAGGACCCGCATCGGCAAGCCGCCCTTGGGCGAGAGGGTCGGCATCTGGCGAACCGTCATCGTGCGGCCGGGGAGGGCGTCGAGCCGCAGGCGCTGCAGCAGCATCGTCGCCACCAGCTTCACCTCGGTCTGGCCGAAGCGCTTGCCGATGCAGATCCGCCGGCCGCCGCCGAAGGGCACGTAGGCGCCGCGCGGCAGCGCCGCCTTGCGCTCGCGCGTGAAGCGCTCCGGGATGAACGCCTCGGGATCGGGGAAGACCTCGGGGATGTGGTGGCTGGCCCAGGAGCAGTAGTTGACGTAGGTGCCTTGCTTCACCTCGTGGCCGCCGAACTCGAAGTCGCGCACGGCGCGGCGGGGGCCGATCCAGGCGGGCGGGTAGAGGCGCAGCACCTCGTCCATGACCATGTCGAGGTAGGGCATCTCGCGCTCGAGCCGGTCGATGTCGGGTGGCTCGGCGCCCAGCACCTCGTCCTGCTCCGCGCAGAGCCGCTCGACCACGTCGGGGTGCCGCGCCAGCTCGTGCATCATGAAGGTCAGGGTCGAGGTCGAGGTGTCGTGACCGGCGAACATCAGCGTCATCACCTGGTCGCGCACCTCCTTGTCAGCGAAGCCCTCCCCCGCCTCGTCACGCACGCCGAGCAGCAGGCTGAGGATGTCCATCCGCTCGGGGTCGGGGTCGGCGCGGCGCTGGGCGATCTCGGCGTAGACGATCTCGTCGAGGATCGCCCGCGAGGCGACCATCTTCGACCAGGGCGAACCGGGCCCGCGCAGCAGGCGCAGGTGGAAGTCGATGCCGTAGAAGCCGAGCGCGCGCTCGAAGTGGTGCGCCGCGGCGGCGCCCTTGCCGGCCTCGTCGGGGTCGAGGCCGAGCAGCGCCCGCATCGCGATCCGCATCGCCAGCCCCCGCATCCACTCGTAGAGGTCGACCGTCTCGCCGGCGCGCAGGCGCTCGATCGCCGGCGTCGCCTCGGCGATCATCGCCGCGACCGAAGCCGCCACCTGCTCGCGGTGGAAGGCGGGCATCATGATCTCGCGTGCCCGGTCGTGGTAGGCGTCGTCGATCGTCAGCAGGCCGTCGCCGAGCAGCGGGATCAGGTCGCCGAAGCTGCCCTCGCGCCAGTGGAAGTTCTCCGGGTGGGAGACGGTGATGAAGTGGTTTGCCTCCGGCCCGAGCATGAAGACGACCTGGCTGTGGAGGAGACGGGTGCTGAAGATCGGCCCGTGCTCTTCGTAAAGGCCGAGCAGCAGCGGCAGCGGGTCGCGCGCCGCCTGCAGGGTCCGGCCCATGTTGAAGTCCTGCGGGCCGGGCGGGTAGCTGCCGCGGCGCCGCACGCGGAGCTCGTTGCGGGCGTCGTCGAGGACCCGCACAACCGGGTTGGCGCTCAGCTGCCTCGGCGGCGGGACGCGGCGGGTTGGCGCAGCTGCGGGCATCGCGTGCATAGTAATTGGCCGGCTGGCCAGTCCGATATCCCCGGGCGCCTTTCTTGTCCATAGGGAAAGAAAGGCGCCCGGGATACTCAGGTCTGCGCGGCGGCGAGCTGGCCGCAGGCGGCGTCGATGTCGCGCCCGCGGGTGAGGCGGACGGTGGCGCCGAGGCCGTGCTCGGCGAGGATCGCGCGGAAGCGCTCGATCCGCTCCGGCGAGGAGCCGTCGTAGGTGCCGGTCGGGTTGTAGGGGATCAGGTTGACCTTGTAGGCGCGGCGGTCGAGCAGGGCGGCGAGCTCGCGAGCGTGCTCGGGCAGGTCGTTGACGCCGTCGAGCATCACGTACTCGACGAAGACCTTGCGGCGGCGGCGAGCCCGGTAGCGCTCGCAGGCGGCGAGCACGTCGGCGAGCGGCCAGCGGTCGTTGACCGGCATCAGCTGCGAGCGCAGGCCGTCGTCGGGGGCGTGCAGCGAGAGGGCGAGGCTGAGCGGCATCTCGCATTCGGCGAGGCGGTCGATGCCCGGCACCCAGCCGACGGTCGAGATCGCCGTGCGGCGCCAGGTGACGCCGAGGTCGGGCAGCCGCTCGCAGGCGCCGAGCACCGCGTCGAGGTTCATCGTCGGCTCCCCCATGCCCATGAAGACGACGTGGTCGATCGCTTCGACGCGGCGGAAGTGCAGCGCCTGGTCGAGGATCTCGTCGGCCGTCAGGTTGCGGCCGAACTTCATCTGGCCGGTGGCGCAGAAGGTGCAGGTCAGCGGGCAGCCCGACTGCGAGGAGAGGCAGACCGAGCGGCGGCCGTCCCGGTAGCGCATCAGCACGGCCTCGACGGCGCGGCCGTCGCCGGTGTGGAAGAGCGCCTTGACCGTGCCGTCGTCGGACTTCGCCTCGCGCGCACACATGAGCGTCGAGAGCGGCGCCTCGGCCTCGAGGCGCTCGCGCAGCGCCGCCGGCAGGTTGGTCATCTCCGCGTAGGAGCGCGCCCCGCGCGCCACCCACTCCCACACCTGGGAGGCGCGGTAGGACGGCTCGCCGGCGGCGGCGAGAGTCTCTCGCAGGAGGACGCGATCCATATCCCGGCGAGTGTAAGGCTCGCCGGGCCGGCTCAGGCGGGTGGAGGCTGCTGCTGCTGCTCCGTCTGCGGTGGTTCGGGCGGCAGCGGCTGGGGATTCAGGTCCGAGGCCGCCGGCAGCTCCTGGCCGGGCAGCGGATCGGCTTCCTGGCGCCAGACGTCGTTGAGCGAAACCTGGATGTAGGCCCAGAACGCCGGCGCGAGCAGCAGGTAGAGGATCAGCGCGATCCAGCCGTTGAGCGGCTCCTTGCCGGCGAGTCGCGAGGCGCCCATCACACGCTTGGTGCCGCGCCAGTAGCTGACCAGCGGCGGGACGACGATGAGGAATCCCGGCACCAGCGCCAGCAGCGAGTTGGTCGGGTTCTGGCCCAGGTCGTAGCCTTTCGCCTGGCCGTAGTCGCGCAGCTCGCGGTTGATCCGGTACCACCAGACGAAGTGGTAGATGCCGAGGGTGACGATCGGCAGCAGGGCGGCAGCCCAGGGGCTGCGGACCTTCACCTCGGCCTCGCTGCCGCGGATCTTCATTTCGTACGCCATGCGGGCTCCGTTCTGGTGGAAGACGGGTGAACCGACCCTAACTCAATGCGCCACTGCTTTCCAATGCGGCAACCTGGCCCGGGGGGCGGCTTCCGCGCAACCGCGGTTCGCGGCCGATGGCAACCGAGATCAGCAAGGCGAATGCCAACGGGGAGAGCGGATTCGCGGTGAACGCCCTGCCAAGCCTCAATCTGAACATGTAGACCAAGCCCCGCGTCATGCCGCAACCCGGGCAACGGTGCCCGGTCAGCCTTCTCACCGGACAGAGGACGGGCATCTCCCGTCCAGCCAATCGCAGCGGCCGGTCCGGGCCCTGCGGCCTCGTGACCCAAGAGGCGACAAGACCCGCGATGAGCCCGGCCCGCGAGAGGCGAGCGTTCAGATCAGGCCTTGCCGAGCTTCTGCAGCTGGACGTTGCCGAATTCGTCAACGACGACCATCGCTCTCTTTTCTCCACCGGTTATGGCGAGGATGATCCAGACGATCCCCCAGAGACCGCAGCTGACGATCGTGATAATCGCGTGCAGCACGTGGTTGACCGGCTGGCCTTCGACCATCACCGCCTGAAAGTCACTCTGCGACTCGACCCGCATGCCACGCGCCGCGGCGCCCTGTATCTGCTGGGCGAGGAGCGCCTTGCGTTCATCCACGGAGCGCTTGGTGGTGCTGATCGCCGCTTCCGCCGCCTTCGTCTGACCGGTCCAAGTCGATCCATCCCAGTAGCGCTGCTGGTTGGGGACATTCGGGTCCTGAAACCAGCCGGCGGGGGTTTCCTGGCTTGGGCCCTCCGGCTGGGCGGTGGTTTCCGAGCTCGCCCCGGCAGGCTCGGGCGCCTCTACCGCTACCTCGCCACCGCCCGCTTCGTCGCTCGAACCGCCGGCCTGCGCACCCTGCTCAGCCGTCGTGCCGGCCTCGGCACCCTGCTCCTCGCCGTTCCCAGTCGCCGGCTCGTCGTTGCCGGCGTCGTTTGATTGCTCAGTCACCCCTGTCTCCTTCGTCGTGGACCGTGGCAGCCTAGGTGCGCAGCGATCACTGTGTCAACTGCTGCTACCGAACTGACTGTGCCAGCACCTCGGCGGCGACGCGTTCGCCCGCCTGCAGGGCGCCCTCCATGTAGCCGCTCCAAACCGTGGCGGTCTCGGTGCCGCCCCAGTGGACGCGGCCGGCGGGCTCGCGCAGGGCCGGGCCGCAAGCGGTCATGCCGCCGGGGCCGAAGTTCGAGGTGGGGCCGCCGCCCGACCACTCCTCCTCCTGCCAGGTCTGTTCGGCGTAGTGGACGGGCTCGGCCGCGCGGGGGCCGAAGAGATGCTCGAGCCCAGCCAGGACCGGCGCGCGGCGCTCGCTCGCCGGCAGCGCCGCCAGCTCGCGCGCCTCGGGCCCGCCGACGAAGCCGAGCAGGACGCCGGCGGAGCCGTCGCGGGGCGAGCTGTCGAAGGTGAGGGTCGCCGGACCGGTGTCGGCGACCGCCTCGCCGCTCAGCCCTTCGGCGCGCCAAAAGGGCTCCTCGTAGACCGCCATGCACTTGGTCAGCGCGCCCGGCCGCAGCCGCTCGGCCAGCTCGGGCCGTCCGGCCGGCAGGGGGTCGAGCTCGATCTTGGCGGCGACCGCCGGCGGCACGGCGACGATCGCCCGGGCGGCCTCGACCTCGAGCCCATCCGCCGCCAGGCGCACCCCGCCCTCGTCCTGGGCGATGCGGCGCACCGGCGCGCCGAGCCGCACTCGGTCCCCGAGCGATTCTGCGAGGCCGAGCGGCAGTAGCTGCGCGCCGCCGTCGAGGCGATCCTGTTGTGCGCCGCCGTCGGTGTCGATCAGCTTGTCGAAGCTGCCCGCCGCGGCGACGTAGAAGAGCACGTGCAGCATCGAGAGCTGCTCGGGCGCCTCTCCCCAGATCGTCCGGCCCGCGAGGCCCATCAGGTCGCGGGCGATCGCGCTGCGCACGTTGGCCTCGCTCCACTCGGCGAGGGATTCGCCGTCGAGCTCGGCGGCGCGCTCGGCCGTCCAGGGCTGCTCGGCGCCGACCTGGCGGGCCAGCCGGTGGAGGCGACGGCGGACGACGAAGAGGTCCCAGAGGCCGCGCGGATCGACGCGCGGGATCGTGCCGCGGTAGCGGCGGCGCCTGCCGCCGACGTCGAGCAGGTTCCGCCCCTTGCCGTACTGGGGGAAGATCTCGATGCCGAGCTCGGCCGCGAGCCGCTGGACGCGCTCGTGGTCCGAGCCGACCCACTGCCCGCCGAGGTCCAGCGTCACGCCGGAGTCGAGCGTCATGTTGAGCAGCCGGCCGCCGACGCGCTCGCGCGCCTCCAGCACGACCACCTCGCGCCCCGCGTCCGCGAGCGCCCGCGCCGCGCTCAGCCCGGAAAGCCCGGCCCCGACCACGGCGACATCAGCGCTCAACTGGACCCCATCGGTCATCGGCTACGCCAGGCTACCCGCAGGCGCGAGCCACTCGCTTTCGAAGCTGAGTTCAGTGTGTTCGGCGATCAGGTCGTAGTCGCGGTCGTAGTGGAGGACTCCTGCCCCAGCTCGATGAGCGCATACCGCGATCACGACGTCACTGGGAGCAAGCCGATGATGACCGACCCGAGCCAGTTGCTCCTGAGCCTGGAGCGCAAGGGCTTCGGTCTCCCTGTCGATCTCAATGCGCGGAAGAACCGAGAGATCGGCGAGCAGTTGCACGTGGTCGCCGCCGGAGCGCGCCGAATACCCGGCCTCGAGGAGAAAGGGGAGGCACACGGCGACGTCCCCATCTTCGACCAAGCCAGCGAATCGCTCGCGAACGAGCGCATGATGGCGCCTCGCCCAGGCGGAGTTGTCGATCAGCCGCACCGCTAGATCTCAGCGCTTAGACCGACCTGCTTTGCCTCGTCGGCCAGGCGGATCTCATCCACGTCCAGGCCAGTGCCTTCACGAATCGAGCATGCGAGGCGAATCCGGGCATCCTGGACTGACCGACTCCGGCCGCGCAACTCCCTGGCCTTCTCTTTGGCGCCACGAATCACCAATTCGGGCAGCTCGAGTCGATCCTCTCCCAGCTCACGGCGCAACTCGTCAAGCGCCTCTTGAACGGGCGGGGTTTCGGTGATCGTATGGCGGGGCCTGCTGGTCGGAATAAATCCAAGTGTAGCACCGTGCTGCACTACCAAAGCAAACCCTCAATCCCAGCGTTCGGCCTTGTACTGGAGAGCCTCGTCGGTCGGCAGGGCCCGGGTCGAGTTGCCGATGCGGATGAAGAAATCGGAGACCTTCTCTCCCGAAGGTGGGTTGACGAAGACTGGCTCAGGCGCAGCCGGGACTTGGATGCGACAGACCTCGATCGCGTGGAGCACCGGGAAGTCGATCTTCAACCGTGCAACCGCGGTTCGGCCAATCCGGTGCGAAAGGTGGTCGACGAGCCACAGCTCCAAGCCATCCGCGTTCGTCTTCTTCAGCGTCGCGTAGTCGTGCTCGAGACCGACGGGCTCACCGTCGTCGGTTATCCCGATGATCAGCGTGCCGCCCTGCGAATTGGCGAATCCGGCGACGGTCCTCGTCACCGCCGCCTCGATGCTGTCATCCCGTTCCCCCGTGTGCAGGTTGATCCGCGCCGAGGCCTTGAACTCGAGACCGTGGCTCTCACCCTCCTCGACCAGATCGGACAGCTGTCCGACGACCTCGCTGACCGACTCCTCAGCGATGCTGAGGCGCTCGAATCCCCGCCTCACTACCTGCGCAAGCAGTTTCCGGCGCGCATCCAAGAACTGTCGGTATTCCATCGTCGCCCAACCGACCGGAAGTGCATGCCAGAAGTACATCTGCTCGCGGGTCGCCTGATCCATTCCGTCGGCAAGGGGCGGGAAATACTCGGAGGGCGATCGGTCGGAGATCTGGATGTTGTCCGGCCACTCGACCAGCGCCATGTTGGCGATCTGGTTGATGTCGCGGACCTCAGTCACGCCCATCGACTTGAGGTAAGCGCGCGGAAAGAGGTGATGCCTCTCAACTGGTGCCTTGGTCGTGTTCAGGGCTGGAT
>DATDBO010000072.1:0-15559 GCA_036524775.1 Solirubrobacterales bacterium | reverse complement strand
CGCGCTGCTGCCGGCGCCGGCCGCCCAGGCGCGTCTGAGGGTGATCGAGCTCGGCGGCGAGCCGGGCGCGGCGGCGAGCAGCATCCGGGTCGGAGACTTCTCGGGAGCGGGCACCCGGACCAACGGGCGCATCCTCGGCTTCGACCCGCGCGAAGGCGACTACTCGTGCTCGGGCACGGCGCTGGCGACGCCGAGCCACTCGATCGTCCTCACCGCCGGCCACTGCGTGCAGGAGCGGGGCAGCGTCGGCCGCGAACTGACCTTCATCCCCGCCTACGACCACGGCGAGCGGCCCTTCGGCACCTTCCAGGTCGAAGCCGCCTACATGATGCCCCAGTGGCACCGTGACGAAAACCCGGACTTCGACCTCGCCGCCCTGCGGGTGGCGCCGAACCAGCTCGGGGCGCTGACCGACGTGGTCGGCGCCCGCGGCTATGTCACCGGCCGCTCGCGCCACGTCAACTTCCAGATCTTCGGCTACCCGGCGGCGGCGCTGGCGGGCGAAGAGCTGCGCAGCTGCCTCGCCAAGGGCCTGGGCAGCGACGTCCTCACCTACCGCTTCGCCGGCCCGCCGACCGTGCCCAGCTCCTGCGACATGGCCGGCGGCTCCAGCGGCGGGGCCTGGATCGTCGAGGGCAAGTACATCGACGGCGTCACCAGCTACGGCTACACAGGCAGCGCCAACAAGGTCTACTCGCCCTACTTCGGTGCCGCGATCGGCCGCTTCCTCGCGCAACTCCCCTGAGGCCCGCCGCCTCACGGCTCAGCGGCCGGGGCGGGGGAGGGAGTCGCCCAGGATCAGGCGGGCCCGGTAGTAGAGCGCCTCGTCGTTGGAGGCCCGCGCCTGCTCGTTGCGGGCGGCGCTGCGGCTGGCGCGGTTCTGCCCGGTCCCGGCCGGCGCCTCGTCGCGAATCAGCCCCGTGAGCCGCCCGCGCGAGGTGAAGGTCGTCCTGTTCTTGCCACTCATCTCATCAACCATCCTATTCTTTAGTTTGTTAACTAAGTTAGTCAAGAATAGTAGCGAACGCGGTCAAGGTCAGCGGCGAGATGGGGTGGGGCGCCACCCGGCTTACTTGGGCGCCCCACCCCGTCGCCTCTTCAGACGGCTGCAGATATATCTGCGTCGCCGCCGTCCTCTGCACTCCGGGGAGTCGAGGCCCCGGAGTCGCCGGACGGCGAGTCACCGTTGAAGTTTTTTGTCTGGCCGGGGCGCAGGTAGACGATCTGGCCCTCGCGCAGCTCGAGCTTCTGCAGCTCGGCGCGGGTCAGCTGCGCCCAGACCTCGGTGCCGTCGCCGAGCACGAACTCGACTCGGATCTCGAAGCCGAGGGCGACGATCCGCTGCACCATCGCCTCCTCGGTGCGCTCGTCCGCCTCGAGCACAACGTCCATGTCGTGCGGGCGGACGAAGTGGTCGCCGAGCCGGTTGACCTCGCCGACGAAGCTCATCACGAACTCGTTGGCGGGATGGTCGTAGAGGTCGTCGGCGCTGCCGGACTGCTCGACCCTGCCGTTGTTCATCACGACCAGCTGCTCGGCGACGTCCATCGCCTCCTCCTGGTCGTGGGTGACGAAGATCGTCGTCACGTGCATCTCGTCGTGGAGGCGTCGCAGCCAGGTGCGCAGGTCCTTGCGGACCTTGGCGTCAAGTGCCCCGAAGGGCTCGTCGAGCAGCAGCACCTGCGGCTCGACCGCCAGCGCCCGGGCCAGCGCCATGCGCTGGCGCTGACCGCCGGAGAGCTGGTCGGGATAGCGCTCGGACAGGCCGTCGAGCTGAACCAAGCGCAGCAGCTCGTGCACGCGGTCGCTGATCTGGGGCTTCGACCACTTGCGGATCTTCAGCCCGAAGGCAACGTTGCCGAACACCGTCATGTGCTTGAAGGCGGCGTAGTGCTGGAAGACGAAGCCGACCTCGCGCTTCTGCGCCGGCGTCGCCGTCGCATCCTCGCCGTTGATCACGACCTGGCCGGCATCAAGGGTCTCCAGCCCGGCGATTGCCCGCAGCAGCGTCGACTTGCCGCTGCCGCTGGGCCCGAGCAGCGCCGTCAGCGAGCCGTTGGGCACGTCGATCGAGACGTCGTCGAGAGCCTGGAAGTCACCGAAGCGCTTGCGCGCTCCCTCGACTGCGATTGCCATCAGGAACCCTCCTTGTCGGTTGAAATGGGGGTCGGGATTTCGCCCACGCTCGGTACCGGTGCGCCGCTGGCCTGCGCCTTGCGGCCGCCGACGCTCATCAGAAGCAGCGTGGTCAGGGCGAGCAGGGCGAGGACGATCGCCCCGGCGTAGGCCGCTTCTTCGTTGAACTGCTCGAAGGCCTTGGCGACGAACAGCGGCAGGGTCTCGGTCTCACCCGAGATCGAGCCGGAGACGATCGTCACGGCGCCGAACTCGCCCAGCACCCGGGCGGTGGTGAGGACGACGCCGTAGGCGACGCCCCAGCGGATCGCCGGCAGGGTCACCCGCCAGAAGGTCTGCCAGCCGCTGGCGCCCAGGGTCGAGGCGGCCTGCTCCTGCTCGGTGCCGATCTCCTGCAGCACCGGCACCGTCTCGCGGACGACGAACGGCAGCGAGACGAAGATGCTGGCGAGCACCATCGCCGGCCAGGAAAAGAGGATCTGGATGCCCGCTTCTTCGAGGCTTGGCCCGAACCAGCCGTCGCTGCCGTAGAGCAGGAAGAGCGAGAGGCCGATCACGATCGGCGAGATCGCAAAGGGCAGGTTGAGGATCGTGTCGATGATCCGGTTGCCCCACCAGCGGTGGCGGACCAGCAGGATCGCGCAGCCAACCCCAAAGACGGTGTTCAGCGGCACCGCGATGGCGACCATCAGCAGGGTCAGCTGGATTGCGTGCAGGGCCTCGGGGCTGGTCATCGCTTCGATCGGCGGCCCCAGCCCGTGCTCAAAGGTCTTGTAGAAGATCATCCCGACCGGGGCGAGCAGCAGCACGCCGAGGTAGCCGAAGGCGAGCGTGCGAAGACCCCATTTGGCGGGCGCGGTGGGTTTCATGCTCCGCCCCCAACCTGGGAGCGACCGATCACACGGTTGACCGTGCGAGACAAGATCCCCTCCTCACCGCGCGGCCCCGAGCGGGCGAAGAGGCTGACCAGGACCAGCATCAGCACCGAGAGGGACAGCAGCACCACCGAGACGGCGGAGGCACCGGGGACGTTGCCGGACTCGATCTGGCTGCGGATGAAGACCGAGGAGACCTCGGTCTCGAAGGGGATGTTTCCCGTGATCAGGATCAGCGAGCCGTACTCGCCCAGCGCCCGCGCGAAGGCAAGCATGATCCCGGCGATGATGCCCGGCATCAGGTTGGGAAAGATGACCCGGCGAAAGGTGGTGAACCCGCCGGCGCCCAGCGAGGTCGACGCCTCCTCCATCTCCCGGTCCATCTCCATCAGCAGCGGCTGCACCGAGCGGACTACGAAGGGGAGGGTGACAAAGCAGAGCGCCACCACGACCGCCACCCTCGTCGCGGCTATGTCGAGGCCGATCGGGCTTTTCGAGCCGTAGAGGGTGAGCAGGGTGAGGCCGGCGACTATCGTCGGCAGCGCAAAGGGAAGGTCGATCAGGGCGTTGACGGCGCCCTTGCCGGGGAACTCGTCGCGAACCAGGACCCAGGCGATGATGGTGCCGAAGACGGCGTTGATCGCGACCACGATCAACGAGCAGACCACGGTCAGTTTCAGCGCCGCCATCGCCTGCTCGCCAGTGACCGATTGCCAGAAGGCGTCGAGCCCGTTGGCGAGCGACTCGTCGACCACGGCTGCCAATGGCAGCATCACCATCAGCGAGAGGTAGAGGACGACCATGCCGCGGCCGAGGCCGACGCCGAGCCCGGGCAGGCGAATGCCTGCCCGGGGTGCTGCGGATACCGGAGGTGCGCTTGCCGGGTGAGCGCTCATCAGCCGCTCGTCGAGACTCCGAGTTCCTTCTCGATCTCGGCCACCGAGCCGGTTTCGTCGTCGAAGAACTCGTCGTTGACTTTTTCCCACCCGCCGAACTCGGCGATCGTGAACAGATCGTCGGGGGTCGGGAACTGCTTCGGGTCGACCAGACCCTTGTTGACCGGACGGTAGCCGTTCTCCGCCCACAGTTCCTGGCCCGCGTCCGACCAGATGTAGTCGAGGAACTTCTGGGCGGCCTCGGGGGCGTCTTTGGTGACCGCGATCGGGGTCTCGATCAGGATCGTGCTGGGCGGGATCACATAGTCGACGTCTTCGCCCTCTTCCTGGGCCTTGATCGCCTCGTTCTCGTAGCCGAGCAGGACGTCGCCCTCACCTTGGGTGAAGGCGGCAAGCGCGTCGCGGGCGCTGCCGGGCTGCACGACCGTCTTTTCGAGCACGGTCTTGACCGCATCGAGCGCCTGCTGCGGAGATTTGCCCTCGTGCAGCTGCGAGCCGTAGATCGCCATGATGTTCCAGCGGGCGGCGCCCGAGCTGAACGGGTTCGGGGTAACGATCTCGACGTCCTTGGTCAGCAGGTCGTCGAGCGACTCGAGGCCCTCGGGGTTGCCCTTGCGGACAGTCATCACGACGACCGAGTCCTGAGCGATCCCCTTGTACTTGTTCTTGTCCCAGTCGGGCGCGACCTGGCCGGATTCGACCAGCCGGATCATGTCGCCGCCCTGGGCGAAGTGGACGACCGATGCCGGCTGGCCGGCCTCGACCGCGCGGCTCTGGTCGCCCGAGGCGCCAAAGGAGTTGCTGAAGCTGACGCCGGCGCCGTCGGGGGTCGCCTCGAAGCCAGGCTCGAGCGCTTCCTCGTAGACGGCCTCCGGGGTCGAGTAGCCGACGATGTCGAGCTTGCCGCCGCCGGAGCCGGTGGCGCTGTCGTCGCTGCCGCCGCAGCCGGCCACCGCCAGCGCGATCACCGCAAGCAGAGCGGCCGCCAAGCCCACTCCCATCGTCCTCTTGCCCTTGCCCGGATTGGTCATCCCAGCCCTTCCCTTCTTTCTTGATGAAGTTGATTAAGAATCGAGGCGGGGCAGAGTAGCAGAAAGTTGATCGGAAAAGTAGGGATTTGAGAAATCCCTGTGTAGGAGGCAAATGGGGCTTCAGGCGACTAGCGAGGCGCCCAGGCGTCTGGCTCTGCTGCGAGCTGCTCCACTGCGGCCGGCAGCTCGCCGCTGACCAGGTCGGCGAGGGTGACGTGCTCGAGCACGGCGCGGAGGTTGGCGCGGACGGCGATCCAGACCTCCTGCAGGTGCTCGGCGTTGCCGCGGTACTCGATGTCCTCGGGCGGCGAGGACTGGACGTGGGCGATCGGGCCCTCGACCGCGCGGACGACGTCGGCGATCGTCACCTCGTCGGCCGGCTTGGCGAGCCAGTAGCCGCCCTTAGCTCCCCGCCTGGCGCGGACGATGCCGTGGTGCTTCAGCTCCAGGAGGATGTGCTCGAGGAACTGCAGGGGGATGTCCTGCGCCTCGGCCAGCCTCTCCCCCTTGACGGGTTCGTCCTTGACGGCGGCCAGCTCGGCCACCGCCCGCACGGCGTAGTCAGCCTTCGCGGAGACGCGCATTGATCAAGCGTATCTCCCGCGGGTAGCTCAGCGGCCGCCGTGACAGAACCTGCAATCTGCCTGCGTCAGCCGATCGCCTCGGGCGCCAACTCGTCAGAGCGATCGTGCGGCGGTCCCTCCTCTTCCTCCGCTTCGCGTTCGGCGCGGCGGTTGCCCCACCAGCGCGGGAACCAGATCAGCAGCCCGAGGCCGATCCCCGCGACCGCGGCCGCGATCGGCCAGACCACCGGGTCGCCCTTCTGCACGGTGACGATGCCGGAGGCGACGAGGACGACGCCGAGCGCGGTGCGCAGGAAGCCGGTCGGGGCGCGGGCGGCGAAGTGCGAGCCGACGATGACGCCGGGGATCGAGCCGAGCAGGATGTTGCCGGCGAGGACGAAGTCGACGTTGCCGCCGACCCAGTGGGCGATGCCGGCCGCCCAGAGCAGGATCGCGGCGTGGAAGACGTCGGTGCCGACGACTTTTTTCGGCGCGAGGCGGAAGACGGCGATCAAGAGGATCGCGATCACCGTGCCGGAGCCTGCCGAGGTGATGCCGATCACGAAGCCGGTGGTGGCGCCGATCGCCACCGCGGCGACCTTGTGGCGGCGCTTGATCTCGAAGTCCTCGCGCTCCTCGATCAGGTTGCTGAGGATCAGCGCCCGGGCCAGGGTGATGATCCCGACCATCAGCAGGGTGCCGCCGAGCAGCGCGTAGACGATCGAGTCGAGCTCCTCTTCGCCGATCTTGCTCTGCAGGATCGAGATCGCCCAGACGCCGGCGACCGAGGCGGGCACGCTGCCGGCGGCGAGCCAGAGGGCGAGGCCCATGTTGACGGTGCCCATCTTCAGGTGGCGCCAGCCGCCGACGGTCTTGGTCACCGCCGCGTAGAAGATGTCGGTGCCGATCGCCGTTACCGGCTTGACCCCGAAGATCAGGATCAGCAGCGGCGTCATCAGGGTTCCCCCGCCCATGCCGGTCATGCCGACCATCGCTCCGATGCCGAAGCCGAAGATGATGATTGCCGGGTCCACTTCGAGTCTCCGCGCTGCCGCTTATCGACTTTCCTGACCTCTTTGGTCAGGAGCGCGGAGTGCGACAGGATACCAGCGGTGTTCTCCGCCCACGGCCTTTCTCATGCCTATCGCGAGCTTGTCGCGATCGAGAGAATCGACCTGGAGGTGCCGGCGCACGGCGTGCTCGGCGTCGTCGGGCCCTCCGGCTGTGGCAAGTCGACCCTGCTCGAGCTGGTCGCCGGCCTGCTGCAGCCGAGCGGCGGTCGTGTCGAGGTGGGCGGGGCCGACGACGTGGCCGGGCGCCTCGCCCGCTGCGCGCTGATGCCGCAGCGCGACACCCTGCTGCCCTGGCTGAGCGCGATCGACAACGCGGCGCTGGCGCTGCGCAACCGCGGCGTCCGCCGCGGCGCCGCCCGCGCCGAGGCGGGTCGCCTCTTCGAGCGCTTTGGCCTGGCCGGCTTCGAGCGCACCCGGCCGGCCGAGCTCTCGGGCGGGATGCGACAGCGGGTCGCCTTCCTGCGCACTCTGGTCGCCGGCAAGCCGGTCCTGGCGCTCGACGAGCCGTTCGCCTCGCTCGACGCGATCAGCCGCGCCGAGATGCAGGGCTGGCTGGCGGCGGCACTGGCGAGCGACCCGCGCACGGTCCTCCTCGTCACCCACGACGTCGAGGAGGCGCTCTACCTCTGCGACCGGGTCACCGTGCTCTCGGCGCGCCCGGCGCGAGTGGTCGAGGAGCTGAGCGCGCCGGCGCCGCGCGCTCCCGATCGCGACGCCGCGGTCACCGACCCCGAGTTCGTCGCCGCCCGCGAGCGCGCGATGGCTGCGCTACACGAAGGATCGCGTTGAAGCGCTGGGCCCTTCCCCTGCTCGTCCTCGCCGGGCTGATCGGGCTGTGGCAGGTCGCCGCGAGCACGGGGACGCTCGCGGACGTGCTCAACCTCGAACCCATTCTCGTCCCCTCCCCAGCTGAAATCGCATCCTCCCTCTGGGAGGACCGCTCGCTGCTCGCCGAAGACGCCTGGGTCACCCTGCGGGAGATCCTGCTGGGGTTCCTGATCGGACTCGCCGCGGGGCTCGGCTTCGCCGTCCTGCTGCGCCTCTCTCCCACGCTGCGCCGCGCCTTCTACCCGCTGCTCGTCGCCTCGCAGGCGGTACCGATCCTCGTCCTGGCGCCGATCCTGGTCGTCTGGTTCGGCTTCGGGATCGGGCCCAAGCTCGTCATCGTCGCGCTGATCTGCTTCTTCCCGATCGCCGTCGCCACCGCTGACGGCCTGCGCTCGGTCGATCCGGACGCGATCAAGATGATGCGCAGCATCGACGCCTCGCGGCTGCAGCTGCTCTGGCGCCTGGAAGCGCCGAACGCGCTCCCCTTCGTGTTCAGCGGTGCCCGCATCGCCGTCACCTTCGCCCCGATCGCGGCGATCTTCGGCGAGTGGGCCGGGGCCGAGTCGGGGCTCGGCGTCCTGATCCGCGAAGACAGCGCCCATTTGGAAACGGCGCGGCTCTTCGCCGCGACCGTCGTCCTCGCCGCGATCGCCCTCGCGCTCTACGGCCTGTTGGCGCTCGCGGAGCGTCGCGTCGTCACTTGGCGATAGAAAGCAGGGGATGAAGCTCCTCGCCGCCGCCGTCCTGGTCGCCCTCGCCTGCGTCCTCGCCGCCTGCGGCGAGAAGAGCGAGGAGACGACGGGGGGCACCCCCAAGCCGCTCAACCTGACGCTCGACTTCTACGCCAACCCCGACCACGCCGGCGTCTTCATGGCCGAGAAGCTGGGCTACTTCGAGGACGCCGGGCTCGACGTCTCGATCGACACCCCGGCCGATCCCGCGGCGCCGATCAAGCTGGTCGCCGCCGGCCGTACCGACCTGGCGATCTCCTACGAGCCCGAGGTGCTGCTGGCGCACGAGCAGGGGCTCGACACGATCGCCGTCGGCGCCATCGTCGACCAGCCCCTCACCTCGCTGATCTGGCTGAAGAAGTCCGGCATCGGCGGCGTCGCCGGCCTACGCGGGAAAACGATCGCCACGGCCGGCATCCCCTACCAGGACGCCTATCTGGAGACGATCCTCGCCCGGGCCAAGCTCACGCCCGCCGACGTGAAGACGGTCAACGTCGGCTACGGGCTGTTGCCGGCCCTGGTCGGCGGCCGCGCGCAGGCGATGCTGGGCGGTTTCCGCAACGTCGAGGGGGTCGACCTGCGCCTGCGCGGCAAGGACCCCGTCGTCACCCCGGTCGACCAGCTCAGCGTGCCAACCTACGACGAGCTGGTCCTGGTCGCCAAGCGCGACCGGCTCGAAGAGGACCCCGAGGCGATCCGGCTCTTCCTCGGCGCCCTGGCCCGTGGCACGGCAGCCGCGGTGAAGAGCCCGGGCGCGACCACGGAGGCGCTGCTGGCGGCCAACAAGGACCTCGACCCGCGGCTCACCCGGGCCGAGGTCGATGCCACCCTGCCGCTGCTCTCGGAGAGCGGCGAGATGGACCCCGTCAAGTGGCGGGCGTTCATCGCCTGGATGCAGGAAAACGGGCAGATCTCCGGCCGCCCGTCGACCGCCGAAGTGCTCACCAACGAGTACCTGGCGGGCCAGATCCCAGAGTAGGGGTCAGGCCCGACTAGCGGGCGAGGTTCCCGAGCAGCTCGAAGCCACCCTCGCGCAGCAGCGTGGTGACCTTGTCCGCCGCCAGCGGGCGGGAGAAGAGGTGGCCCTGGGCGTAGTCGCAGCCGAGCCGGCGCAGCTCGGAGAGCTGGGCCTCGTTCTCGACCCCCTCGGCGATCGCGTCGAGCGAGAGAGCGCGGGCCATGCCGATCACGGCCTCGACGATCGCCGTGCGCTCCTGCTCGACGCCGAGCCCCTCGACGAAGGAGCGATCGATCTTCAACGCGTCGAAGGGGAAGCGGTTGAGGTAGGCCAGCGAGGAGTAGCCGGTGCCGAAGTCGTCGAGGACGAGGCGGACCCCGAGCTCGCTCAGCGCCTCCAGCGTCGCGGTGGCGCCGGCCGACTCGTCCACGAGGGCGCTCTCGGTGATCTCCAACCGCAGGTTGACCGGGTCGAGGCCGGTGCGGGCGAGGATCTCGCCCACCGAGCCGGCCAGGTCACGGTGGGCGACCTGGCGCGCCGAGAGGTTGACCGCGACGTCGAGCGGGCGATGGTCGGGGCGCAGCTCGTGCCAGCCGAGCACCTGGCGGCAGGCGGTCTCCTGCACCCAGAGCCCGATCGGCTCGATCAGGCCGCTGTCCTCGGCGATCGAGACGAACTCCTTCGGGTCGAGCATGCCGCGGCCGGGATGGTTCCAGCGCACCAGCGCCTCGAGGCCGACGATCTCGCCGCTGCCAAGTGCGACCACCGGCTGGTAGCGCAGCTCCAGCTCGTCGCGGTCGAGCGCGTGGCGCAGCTCTCGCTCGGTCTCCAGGCGGCGCACGGCGCGCGCCCGCATCGCAGCGTCGAAGACCTCGCAGCGGCCCCGCCCGCGTTCCTTCGCCCTGTACATCGCCGCGTCGGCATCGCGGATCAAGAGCTCGGCGTCGATCGGCTCGCGCCCTGTCGAGCGGGCGACGGCGATGCCGATGCTGGCGGTGACGAAGTGATCCGCTCCGCCCATCGAGTAGGGCCCGGAGAAAGCGCCCGCCACCCGGTCGGCGATCGCCACCGCCTCGTCCTCGTCGGTGAGGCGGTCGACGAGGATGCCGAACTCGTCGCCGCCGAAGCGGGCGACGATGTCGCCCGGTCGCAGGTGGGCGCGCAGCCGCGGCGCGACCGCCTGCAGCAATTCGTCGCCGGCGTGGTGGCCGATGCTGTCGTTGATCAGCTTGAAGTGGTCGAGGTCGAGGAAGAGGATCCCGACCGGCGAGCCGGAGGCGACGGCACGGTGCAGGGCGTCGCGCAGCGAGTCGACGAAGCTGGTGCGGTTGGGCAGGCCGGTGAGCGAGTCGTGCAGGACGCGGTGGCGCAGCGCCTCGTCGGCGCTGTGGCGCTCCAGCGCGTCGGCCAGCACGTTGGCCGACGCTTGCGCGAAGTGGACGTCCTGCGGGGTGAACCGGCTGGGCTCGGCGGAGTGGACGTCGAGCACCCCGTAGGGGCGCTCCTTGCCGGCGATCGGCACCGCGAGGCTGCTGCGGATGCCCAGCACCCGCAGCGCCGGGGGCATCGAGAAGCGCCGCTCGCTCGACCAGTCGTCGACGATCACGTGCAGGCCGGACTCCAGCGCCGCGCCGGCGTGCGAGTCGCGCGCCGCCGAGGCGCGGCGGGCGCCGTCGTCGCTGCCATCGTCGAGGCCTGCGCGGAGGTGCAGCCGCCGCCCCTCGCGCCCCGCCTCCCAGACGCAGGCCGCGTCGACGCCGTCGATCTCGGTCATCAGCGGCACGGCTTGCTTGGCCAGCCTCCCCGGGTCGCCGTCCTGCAGGGCGTGACGACCGAGGCGCGCCACCGCGGCCTGCTGAGCCGCGGCCCGCTGCAGCTCCTGCTCGGCGATCTTGCGCTCGGTGATGTCGTAGAGGACGCCGTGCCAGACGAGGACCCCGTCGCCGCCGGGCTCCAGCACCGCCTCGTCGAGGATCCAGACGACGTCGCCCTCGCGGGTGATCATCCGGTAGTCGATCGGCGAGCCGGCGTCGCTGGCCAGCTTGCTCGATTCCTGGCGCAGCGTCCGCTCGCGGTCGTCAGGGTGCAGCCGCTCGACCCACAAGCCGGGATCGGCGATCCACTCCTCCGGGCTGTAGCCGAGGATCTCCTCGACCTGCGGGCTGACGTAGCGCCACCGCCCCCGTTCTCCCGGCTCGCACGAGTAGACGATCGCCGGCAGGCGCTCGATCAGGCGGCGGTGGTCGTCGCCGGCGGAGGAGATCTCGTCGAGGAACTCGGTGACCCTCTCCTCGGGCCAACCATCCCCCTTAGGGCTCTCGCCCGCGCGATCCATGCGGGCCTATCGGCACCGCGACCGCCTGCTTGAGATCTGCCCCTATCTATACAGGCCGATCGTCCACAGGCCGGCCAGGCCGCGGAAGGGCTCATACGGCGCGTAGAGCTCCTCGACCTCCTCGACCGTGGCGCGGCGGCCGAGCCGGGCGAGCCGGCCGACCAGCTTCAGGTAGATCAGGTCGCCGGCGGGCAGCGAGTCCGGGTCGCCGCGACCGAAGAGGCCGAGGCACTGCACGGTCCAGGGACCGATCTCGGGCACGGCGAGCAGGCGCCGGTCGGCGTTCGGGTCGGCGGGGTCGCAGCGCCCGGCGGCGATCTCGCGGGCGACCGCGCGCAGGGCCAGCGAGCGGCCCGGCGAGAGGTCCATCGCCGCCAGTTCGGCCGGCGCTCGGCCGGCGATCGTCGCGGCCGGGGGCACGTCGCGCAGGGCACCGCGGTCGGCACCGAGGCGGGCGCCCCAACGGCCGACGATGCGGCGCTGGATCACCGCCGCCCGCTCGGTCTCGATCAGCTGCTTGACCACCGCCCAGGCCAGCGCCTCCCAGGCCCACGGCCGGCGCCGCAGGCGCAGCCAGGGACGGCGGCGCAGCACCGGCCCGAGCAGCCTGTCGCGGCGGAAGCGACGGTAGAACTCGCTCAGGTCGTCGTCGACGCCGAGGGCGAAGCGCATCCGCTCGAGCGCCAGGCGCAGCTCGGTGGTGCCGGCGGGACGGCCGGCCTCCGCCGGGATCGCCGTCGGCGAGACGACCGCCCCGGGGTCGAGCGGCTCCGCGCGCAGGGCGACCCGCCCCCGTGCCGGCTCCCAGGCTCGCACCAGCACCGGGCTCTCGCCGACCCGCAGCAGACGCGAGAGGACGCCGCCGCGGACCCGCATCGTGCGGTCCTCGCTGCTGTAGGAGGGCAGGCGGAAGGGAGAGGGCGGCCGGACTTCCAGGTCGAGGCTCTTCACCTGCCGAGCAGGTGCACGTCCACCAGGAACGAGCGGCTGGCGACGACCTTGGGCTGCTTTCGACGACCAGGCAGAAGCCGGCCCGGCGAGCGCTTTGCCACCGCGCGGACCGTCGCCACCGTCGCCGCCCCGGCCAGGACGCCGCCTACGGCCGCTATCGCCGCCGTGCGCGCCTCGCGCAGCGCCAAGGCGTTCTGGGTCGGCTGCTCCAAGACCCGAACGCGAACCGGCTCCAGCTCGAACTCACTCACCCCGCCGACCATAGCGATGAAGCCGGCGGTCGCAGTCTGCAAACCCGGAAACTGCGCCTTTAAGCGGGGACAGCGCCTTCTCGTAGATTCGGTACTTCTTGACCACCGTGCCGCCCATCCCTTCCATTGCCCGGTTCATCGGCTTGTTCGTCTCGAGGATCCAGCCGGTCTCTCCGGCGGGCACGCCGTCCGGGCTCGCCGCCTCGAGGTGCTTGAGGTAGAGGCCGGCGGCGACTCCGCTGTGGCGGTATGCGTCCTTGACGCCGAGGGCGAAGACGCGCACACGGTCGATCTTGCGTTTCGCCAGCAGGAACTTGAGCCAGCCGAGGGGCAGCAGGCGCCCGCCCGTCCTCGCCAGCGCCTGGTTGACGTCGGGGAGCGTGAAGGCGACGCCGACCGCCTCGCCCTCCTTTTCCGCGATGAAGCCCCAGTCCTCGTCGATCACCTGCTTGAGCAGCTTGGCGTGGAACTCGATCTCGGCGTCGGTGGCAGGGACGAAACCCCAGTTGTCGGCCCAGGCCTCGTTGTAGACCTCCGAGAAGCGGCGCATCTCCTCGCGCAGGTTGCCCTTGTCGATGTTGCGGATCGCCACGCCTTCGTCGCGCAGCGCTTTCTCCGCGGCGGCGTGGATCTCGGGGGCGAACTGGTCGCCTTCCTTCAGCTTGCCCAGCTCCAGGTACCACATCAACAGGTCCATGGCCTTGCCGTAGCCGAGCTGCTCGAGCAGCTCCTTGTAGAAGGGCGGGTGCCAGTTCTGCAGGATCATCGGCCGCAGCTCGTGGCCCTCGATCAGGATGCCGACCTCGTCGTTGGTGGTGAAGTCCATCGGTCCGAGCAGGCGGGTGCGGCCGCGCTCGCGCAGCCATTCCTCGGCGGCGCCGAGCAGGGCCGCCGCGACCTCGCGGTCCTCGACCGTCTCGAAGAAGCCGAACATGCCGTCGCTGCCGCCCTGCGTCTCGTCCCAACCGCGGTCGACCTGGGCGCTGATCCGGCCGACCGGCTCGCCGTCGCGCTCGGCGACGAACAGCTCGGCCTCGCCATGCTCGAACCAGGGGTTCTTCTTCTGGTTGAGGAACTGCATGCGGTCGAAGATCAGCGGCGGCACCCACTGCGGGTGGTCGCGGTGCAGGTGAAAGGGGACCTTGACGAAGCGCTTCAGCTCGCGCCGGGTGCGAACGGGGCGGATTTGCACCTTTGCCACGGAGGCGTGAACCTACACTCTCGCCATGAGCGAAATCGCCAAGGCACCCGTCGACGTCTTCGAGAAGGCACGCAGCCACGACCGGCTCGAACAGCTGGAGGCCGCCAAGCAGCACGACCTCCTCCCCTACTTCCGCCTGCTCACCTCGCAGGCGGGCCCGGTGGTCGAGATGGAGGGGCGCGAGACGATCATGCTCGGCTCCAACAACTACCTCGGCCTGACCGGCGACGAGCGGGTCAAGGCGGCGGCGCGCGAGGCGCTCGAGACCTACGGCACGGGAGTCACCGGCTCGCGCCTGCTCAACGGCACCACGCCGCTGCACGTCGAGCTCGAGCGCGAGCTGGCCGAGTGGATGGGCACCGAGGAGGCGATCGTCTTCACCACCGGCTACCAGGCCAACGTCGGCTGTATCGGCACGATCCTCGGGCCCGGCGACACCGTGATCTGCGACTCCGGCGACCACGCCTCGATCCTCGACGGCTGCAAGCTCTCCGGCGCCAAGCTGCGCCCCTTCCGCCACAACCGCATGGACAAGCTGGAGAAGATGCTGGCGCGGGCGGGCGAGGACGGCGGCGGCGTGCTGGTCGTCGTCGACGGCGTCTTCTCGATGGAGGGCGACGTCTGCGACCTGCCGCGGATCGTCGAGCTCTGCCGGGCACACGGCGCGCGGCTGATGGTCGACGAGGCGCACGGGGCCGGGGTGCTCGGCGCCCGCGGCGCCGGGGCGAGCGAGCTGTTCGGGCTGGAGGACGAGGTCGACCTGCGGATGGGGACCTTCTCCAAGAGCCTCGCCTCCTGCGGCGGCTTCATCGCCGGTCCTGCCGACGTGGTCGAGTACCTGCGGATCTCGTCGCGCTCCTTCGTCTTCAGCGCCTCTGCGGTGCCCGCCGCGGTCGGCGCGGCGCTGGCGGCGCTGCGGGTGATCCGCAGCGACGGGCCGCGGCTGTTCGAGGCGCTGCTCGGCAACGCCTCCTACCTGCGCGAGGGCCTGCGCGACCTCGGCCTGCAGGTGGTCGAGCCCGGCACGCTGTCCGACGGCAGCGTCGCGACGACGCCGGTGGTGCCGGTGATCGTCGGCGACGACTGGCAGGCGGTGCTGCTCTGGAAGGCGCTCTTCGACGCCGGCGTCTACACCAACGTCGCGATCCACCCGGCCGTTCCGCCGGGCGGCGCGCTGCTGCGGACGAGCCTGATGGCGACCCACGAGCGCGAGCACCTCGACCGTGCCTTGGAGACGATCGGCCGGACCATCGCCGACTTCCCTGACCTGCCGAGGGCGTAGGCCGGACCGGGAGAGGGGCCGTTTCATCTACCCCACCGGGGGTAGTTTCCGCCTTGTCCAATTCCGGACAAGTCCGGCGCGGCGAGAAAAAGGTGCTCTTAGCGAACGGACCGCCGACTCTTCGCCGAGCACGGGTTGACGCTCCCCTGCTTCAACGCATAGCTTCCCCCCTCGCCGCGCATCCGGGTCAGGAGGAAGCGGCGGCATCAGTACAGAGCACCGGCCGGAGCCGTCACGACCGGCGCAGGAGAGACCAGTCAACAAACCCTTGGATAGGGAGGAGCCCCAGTGGAAGCTGTTTCGATTGCCCCTGCCCCGACGACCGCCGGCGCCGGCCGGACACCGCAGCACATGCAGGCACTGGAGCGTGCCAACCGTGTGCGGCTCGCTCGTGCGGAGCTGAAGCGATCGATCGGGCGCGGCGACGTCGACGTCGCCGAGGTGATCC
>DATDBO010000071.1:0-12562 GCA_036524775.1 Solirubrobacterales bacterium | reverse complement strand
CGGGGAGGAAGCGGTCGGCGAGGTAGCGCTCCGAGAGGGTCGCCGCGGCGACGATCGCCGAGTCGCTGATCCGCACTCCGTGGTGGACCTCGTAGCGCTCCTTCAGCCCGCGCAGGATCGCGATCGTGGCGTTGATGTCGGGCTCGCCGACGAGGACCGGCTGGAAGCGCCGCTCCAGCGCCGCGTCCTTCTCGATGTGCTTGCGGTACTCGTCGAGGGTCGTGGCGCCGACCGCGCGCAGCTGGCCACGGGCCAGCATCGGCTTCAGCAGGTTGGCGGCGTCGACGGCCCCTTCGGCGGCCCCGGCGCCGACGATCGTGTGCAGCTCGTCGAGGAAGAGGACGATCTGGCCGGCGGCGTCCTGGACCTCGGTGAGCACCGCTTTCAGCCGCTCCTCGAACTCGCCCCTGTATTTGGAGCCGGCCAGCAGCGAGCCGATGTCGAGCGCGATCACGCGCCGGTCGCGCAGGCTCTCCGGCACGTCGCCGTCGACGATCCGCTGCGCCAGCCCCTCGACGATCGCCGTCTTGCCGACGCCGGGATCGCCGATCAGCACCGGGTTGTTCTTGGTGCGGCGCGACAGAACCTGGATCACGCGGCGGATCTCCTCGTCGCGGCCGATCACCGGGTCGAGCTTGCCGCTCTCCGCCTCGGCGGTCAGGTCGCGGCCGAATTTCTCCAACGCCTGCACGCTGTCCTCGGGGTTGGGCGAGGTGACCTTGTGCGGGCCGCGCACCTCGGCCACCGCCTTCTCCAGCGAGCCGCGGTCGGGGAGCACGTCGGCCACTCCCGAGCCCTTGTCGGCCAGCGCCAAGAGGACGTGCTCGGTCGAGATGTACTCGTCGCCGAGCCGCGCCATCTCGCTCTCCGCCTGTTGCAAGGCCTTGACGAAGCTCGAGGAGGGGCGCACCTCGCCGGCCTCGCTCAGCTTCGGCAGCTCCTCCACTGCCTGCACCACGCGGGCGGCGACCGCGTCGACGTCGGCGCCCAGCTTCTGCAGGATCGGCACGACCAGCCCGTCCGCCTGGCGCACCAACGCCACCAGCAGGTGAGCGGGGGTGACCTCGGAGTTGCGCCGCTCGGCGGCGAGGGCCTGCGCCGCCGCGACCGCTTCCTGGGACTTGACCGTGAACCTGTCCGGCTGCATCAGAGCCCTTCCCTCGATATCCGGCGCTCGAGCTCGGCCGCGTGGCGGCGCATCCGCTCGAGCTTGGCCTTCATCCTCTCGACCTCGGCTTCCATTTCCAAGACGATCTCGACTCCCGCCAGGTTGAGGCCGGCCGCGGTGAGGCGCTGGATGTGCTTCAGCCGCTCGACGTCGCGCTGCGAGTAGAGGCGGGTGTTCTTCGCCGAGCGCTGCGGCTCGATCAGGCCGCGCGCCTCGTACATGCGCAGCGTCTGCGGGTGCATGTGGGCCAGCTCGGCGGCGACCGAGATCATGAAGACGCCGCGCTCGTCGTCGACCGCGACTTCGATCCGTTCGCGCCGCGCGCTCACCGCGCCGCCCTGCGCAGCAGCTCAGCGCGCGGGTCGGCGCCGTTGAGCGCCTCGGCGAGCGCGTCGACCGCTTTCTCCTGCTCCTCGCTGAGGTCTTTCGGCAGCTCGATCTCGAGCCGGTAGCGGATGTCGCCGCGGCCCTTGCCTCGCGGCTTCGGCGCCCCCTCGCCGCGCAGCCGCTGGATCGTGCCGTGCTTGGTCCCGGGCGCCACCTTGATCTTCTTCGTGCCCTCCAGGGTCGGCACCTCGATCGTCGCCCCGCGCAGCGCCTCGGCGACCGTGATCGGCACCGTCACCTCGAGGTTGCCGCCGTCGAGCCGCTTGAACACCGGGGATGGCTTGACCCGCGTGACGACGTAGAGGTCTCCCGGGGGGCCGCCGCGGGGGCCGGCCTCGCCCTTGCCGGCGAGGCGGATGCGGGCGCCGTCCTTGACCCCGGCGGGGACGTTGACCTTGTAGCGCTTGGTCTGTTTGGTCAGCCCGCTGCCGGCGCAGGTCGGGCACGGGTCTTCGACGATCTGCCCGGCGCCGCCGCACTGCGGACAGGGCTGGCTGATCGAGAAGAAGCCCTGGCTTTCGGCGTCGATGCCGCGCCCTTCACAGCGCGGGCAGGTGACCGGCGCGGTGCCCGGCTTGGCGCCGCTGCCGTGACAGGTCTGGCAGCGCTCGGCCTTCGGCACGCTGACGCTGACCTGGGCGCCGTTGACCGCCTGGTCGAAGCTGAGGCTGAGCTCGGTTTCGAGGTCGCGGCCCCGCTGCTGCTGCGCCTGGGCGGGCCCGCCGCCGCGCCCGAAGAGGTTGGAGAGGATGTCGCCGAAGCCCGCGCCACCGCCCCCGAACGGCTGGCCGCCGGGCCCGCCCGGTCCCCCGCCGAAGCCGCCGAAGGGCCCGCCGCCCTGTCCGCCGAAGCCGGCGAACATGCCGCCCTGGTCGTACTGCTCGCGCTTCTCGGGGTCCGAGAGCGTGTCGTAGGCCCCCTGGACCTCCTTGAACTTCTCCTCCGCCGCCGGGTCGTCCGGGTTGCGGTCGGGGTGGTATTTCCGCGCCAGCTTGCGGTAGGCCTTCTTGATCTCCTCGTCGGACGCCCCCTTGGAGACGCCGAGCACCTTGTAGAGATCGCTCGCCACCCGGTCGCCTACTCCGCCACCACCACACGCGCGGGCCGAATCAACTGCTCGCCGAGCCGGTACCCCTTCTGCAGAGTCTCGACGACGGTCCCGGACTCGACCCCCTCGGCCGGCTGCGCCGAGAGCGCCTCGTGCACCTGCGGGTCAAACTTCTCCCCGGTCGGATCGACAGCCTCGATCCCGTTCTTCATCAGCGCCTCGCGCAAGCTGCGGAAAACGAGGAGAACACCGTGGGCGAGTCCATCCTCAGAATCCCCCTCCGGATCGAGCCCCGCGGCCTGAATAGCCCTCTCCAGGTCATCGAGCACAGGCAAAACGTCCCGAAGAACTTCAGCTTTCCCCCTCCCGCCGGCGGCCAGCACCTCGCCGGCCATCCGCCGCCGATAGTTCTCGAAGTCGGCTTTCGTCCTCTTGGCGAGGTCGAGGTAGTCGACTTGCTCCTCTCCCGCGGGTGGCGGGGTAGGGGGGACCTCCCCCGAGGAAGCTTTAGCTACCGCAGGGGGAGGTGGGTCCCCTGCCCCGACAGGACCCGCGGGCTGACGCTCTTCGTCCCTCACTTCTCGTCACCCTCATCGACCACCTCGGCGTCGACAACCTCCTCCTCCTCGTCATCAGAGGAGGACTCGCCATCCGCCGACGCTCCGTCCGCGGACCCTGCCTGCTCCTGCGCCGCCGCGTAGATCTGCTCGGAGATCTTCGTCATCGCTGCCGTCAGCGCCTCGGTCTTCGAGTTGATCTCCTCGACGCTGTCGGAGCCGAGCGCCTCGCGGATCTCCTTGATCGCGCCCTCGATCTCCTCCTTGTTGGCAGAGTCGACCTTGTCGCCCAGCTCCTCGATCTGTTTCTCGGACTGGTAGGCGAGGGTCTCGGCCATGTTGCGCGCCTCGGCCAGCTCGCGCTGCTTCTGGTCCTCCTCGGCGTGAGTCTCGGCATCGGAAACCATCTGCTGGATCTCCTCCTCGGAGAGGCCGGAGCCCGATTTGATCTCGATTTTCTGCTCTTTGCCGGTGCCGAGGTCTTTGGCGGTCACGTGCAGGATGCCGTTGGCGTCGATGTCGAAGGTGACCTCGATCTGCGGCAGGCCGCGCGGCGCCGGCGGGATCCCGGTCAGCTGGAACTTGCCGAGGCTCTTGTTGCCGCCCGCCATCTCGCGCTCGCCCTGCAGGACGTGGATCTCGACCGAGGGCTGGTTGTCCTCGGCGGTCGAGAAGACTTCCGACTTCTTCGTCGGGATCGTCGTGTTGCGCTCGATCAGCTTCGTCATCACGCCGCCTTTGGTCTCGATCCCGAGGGTCAGCGGGGTGACGTCGAGCAGCAGCACGTCCTTGACGTCGCCGGCCAGCACGCCCGCCTGGATCGCGGCGCCGACCGCCACCACCTCGTCGGGGTTGACCCCCTGGTGCGGGTCCTTGCCGGTCAGCTCCTTGACCTTCTCGCGCACCGCCGGCATGCGGGTCATGCCGCCGACGAGGACGACGTGGTCGATGCTCGCGTCGGCGTCGCCGAGCGCCTGCTTGACCGGGGCGACGATCCGCTCCAGCAGGTCGGCGGTCAGCTCGTTCAGCTTCGAGCGGGTGAGCTTCATGTCGAGGTGCTTCGGCTGGCCCTCGACCGCGGTGATGAAGGGCAGGTTGATCTGCGTCTCCTGCGTCGAGGAGAGCTCGATCTTCGCCTTCTCCGCGGCCTCGTAGAGGCGCTGCAGCGAGTTCTTGTCCGCGGCCAGGTCGACGCCCTGGTCGCGTTTGAACTCGGCGACCAGCCAATCGACGATCGCCTTGTCCCAGTTGTCGCCGCCGAGGTGGTTGTCGCCCGCGGTCGCCTTCACCTCGAAGACGCCGTCGCCGATTTCGAGCACCGAGACGTCGAAGGTGCCGCCGCCGAGGTCGAAGACGAGGATCGTGTGGTCGGCCTCCTCTTTGTCGAGGCCGTAGGCGAGTGAGGCCGCGGTCGGCTCGTTGATGATCCGCTTGACGTCGAGCCCGGCGATCTTGCCGGCGTCCTTGGTCGCCTGGCGCTGGTCGTCGTTGAAGTAGGCGGGGACGGTGATCACCGCGCTGTCGACCGTCTCGCCCAGCTTCGCTTCGGCGTCGGTCTTCAGCTTCTGCAGGATCATCGCGCTGATCTCCGGGGGGCTGTACTGGTCGCCGCGCACCTCGACCCGGGCGTCGCCGTTGGGCCCGGCGACGACCTGGTAGGGGACGATCGTCTCCTCCTCTTTGACTTCGGCCTCCTTGCGGCCCATGAAGCGCTTGATCGAGAAGATCGTGTTCTCGGGGTTCATCACGGCCTGGCGTTTGGCGACGGTGCCGACCAGGCGGTCGCCGGAGTCGGCGAAGGCGACCACCGAGGGGGTCGTGCGCCCGCCCTCGGCGTTCTCGAGCACGGTCGGCTCGCCGCCCTCCATCACGGCTACGCAGGAGTTGGTCGTGCCCAGGTCGATGCCGATCGTCTTGCCCACCTTGTGCGTACCTCCAGGGGTTTCGTCTTGACTAGGGAGAGCCGCCAAGCGGACTCTTAAAATCTGAGTCTGAGTATGGCAGATATTTAAACGATTTCAACCCGCTTCCCTATATTGGTTTGTGCGCGGTGTCGGTTTGCGCGCAGTGTCGGCGGGGACAGGAGAGGCGCCTCTACCAATCCACGGATTTAGGAGGAAAGCCTTGAGTTACGCCCCTCGAACGGCGCGTCTGTCGTTTCTGACGCTGATCGCTGCAGCCTTCGTCCTCGCTCTCCTACCCGCTGCGGCGGGTGCGGGAGCCAACCAGGCCGTCCGCGGAAGCCACGCGGTCCACGGCAACCACGCCCTCAAAGGCAAAGGCCACGTCGTCGGCACGATGACCCGCAACCTCTACCTCGGCGCCGACCTGACGCCGGCGATCCTCGCGCCGACGCCGGAAGCGTTTGTCGCCGCCAACGGCCAGATCCTGAACGAAGTGACCGAAAACAACTTCCCGGTCCGGGCAAAAGGACTGGCCGAGGAGATCCTCGACGCCAAGCCCGACCTGGTCGGCCTGCAGGAGGTGGCGCTGTGGCGCACCGCGCCGGTCAACTTCGAAGTCCTCGCCAAAGGGCCGAGCGCGACGACGGTCCGCTACGACTACCTGCAGGAACTGCTCGCCGAGCTGAACTCCGGCAAAGGCAAAGACGGCAAAGGCAAGCCGCAGTACGAAGTCGTCGTGGTCCAGGAGGAGTTCGACCTCGAGGCGCCCGCAGACGAGGACAAAAACCCGGAAACCGGGCCTCTCGGCGCCGACATCAACGGCCGGTTGACGATGCGCGACGTGATCCTCGCCCGACGTGGCGCCGGCGTGCAGACGTGGAACGAGCAGGGGGGGAACTTCAAAACCCTGCTCACCGTGCCGATCCTGAGCGGAACCAGCTCGCTGACGATCAAACGCGGTTGGACCGCGACCGATGCCAAGGTGCGCGGAAGCCACGCCTTCCGTTTCGTCAACACCCACCTCGAGGCGTTCAACCCGCTGATCCGCGCCGCCCAAGCCGGTGAGCTGGTGGCTCCCACCGGACCGGCGACGAGTGAGCTGCCGGTCGTTCTGCTCGGCGATCTCAACTCCGACGACGACACGGTCGAAGGCGAAGACAAACTCGCCTACAAAGTCCTGACCGACGCCGGCATGGTCGAGCGCAGCACGAACAAACCGCTCAGCTGCTGCCTCGACTCGAGCTTGCTCGAAGTGGGCAAAGGCGGCGACGAAGACGACTTCGACCACCAAGTCGACCACATCATGACCCGCGACCCCGCGCAGGTGACGCTGGTCAGCTCATCCGTGAGCGGCATCCAGCCGGTCAACGGCTTCTGGAATTCTGACCACGCGGGCGTCTTCAGCGCCCTGCACTTCGACCACTAGGCGCAAACCCGATCCCGCCCGCCGGCGGGGGCGCTCAGCCCTCGCCGGCGGTCGCGGCGACGAATTCGGCGACTTCCCTCGCCTGCTCGCCATCGATGATCCCGCCCGGCATACGGCCGGGGGTGGTGCTGCCGTCGACGCCCTCGTCGATCGCGTTGAGCACACGCCCTTCGGTCGCTTTGATCGTGTCCGCCGCGGTCGGGCCTTCCGGCGGGCCGGAGGGCGCCAGCAGTTCGTCGAGGTCGGGCCCGAAGTTGCCGTCGGTCCCGGCCGCGTAGAGCGTGTGGCAGGTGCCGCAGTTGATCTCGAAGAGGGTCTCGCCCGACTCGAGGTCGGCCGGGACGGACGCCGCGGTGGCCGGGTCGCCGTCGGCGCGGAAGGCCAGCCAGGGGATCAGCACCGCGAGGAAGACGACCAGCAGGCCGAAGACGATGAAGGTCTTCTTGCTCATTTGCCGCGCGCACGGTACCAGGGACACATGCGCCGCAGCTCGCACTCGCCGCAGCGCGGTTTCGGGCGACAGACCTCGCGCCCGTGGCGGATCAGGTTCATGTGCAGCTCGTAGGCGTCCGCGGGGTCGACCACGGCGAGCATCTCGTCGTGGGCGCGCTCGAATGGGGCGTTCGGGGGAAAGAGGCCCAGCCGGCCGCCGACGCGGTGGATGTGGACGTCGACCGGGATCTCGGGGATGCCCCAGGTGAAGATCAGCACGCAGGCGGCGGTTTTGCGCCCGACGCCGGGCAGCGCGAGGAGGAACTCGAGCGACTCCTCGCGCGGCGCGTCCTTCGTCCAATCGAGGTCGGGAGGCTCGCCGAGCCGCTCGAGGATCGCCTGGATCCGCGGCGCCTTCTGCTTGGCCAGGCCGCCGGGCCGGGTCGCCTCCTCCAGCTCGTCCAGCGGCGCGTCCCGCACGTCCTCCCAGGTTGGGAACCGCTCCCGCAGCCGCGCGAAGGAGCGGTCGCGGTTGCGGTCGTTGGTGTGCTGCGAGAGCACGGTCTTGATCAGCTCCGCGATCGGGTGCCCGTGCGGCTCGTTCTCCGGCCGCCCATACATCTCCCGCAGCCGATCCCGAATAGCTCTAACCCTCGCCTTCCTCGGTTTCGTCCACGCCATCGGCGCCACCCTAGCCAGCTTCCCGCCCCGTTAACGCCACGATTACAATTGCCGGATGCAGCGCGCATTCGCAGCGGTCACCGCCCGGCTGCCGCAGGGCTGGGGCGACTTGGGCCGTCAGATCGGCCTGCTCCTCGTGGTCGACTTCGCCTACGAGATGGTCCGCGGGGTCGCCGACGGCCAGAAGGCGACCGCTTTCGCCCACGGCTGGCAGGTGATCGACATCGAGCGCGCCACCCACACCTTCTTCGAGCCGGACCTGCAGGCGTTCTTCCTGCCGGTCGATTGGCTGATCGACTTCGCCAACCAGGTCTACATGAACAGCCAGTTCGCGGTCGTCCTCGGCTTCTTCTTCTGGCTCTACTTCTTCCGCAACGAGTCCTTCTACTTCGTCCGCAACATGTTCGCCGTCTCGATGGGCCTGGCCCTGATCGGGTACACGCTCTACCCGACCGCGCCGCCGCGGCTCTACCCCGGGCTCGGCTTCGTCGACACGATCAACGACTACTCCAGCGTCAGCCACGACTCGGCACTGGCCAAGCTCCTCATCAACCCCTACGCGGCGGTGCCGAGCATGCACTGCGCCTTCGCGCTGATGATCGGCGCCACCGGCTTCCAGCTGGTCCGGCACCGCGCGCTGAAAGCGCTCTGGGTGGCCTGGCCCCTGCTCGTCGCCTGGGTCGTGATCGTCACCGCCAACCACTACTGGATCGACATCGCGCTTGGCTGGATGGTCGCCGTCTCGGCAGCCCTGATTGCCAGCCGCCTGCTCGCGCGAGCGCGCCCCGAGGTTTGGGCCTGGCGTACCAACTCGCCGCAGGAGGCTGAGGCTTAGAGGGCGTCCAGGTAGGGGTGGAACGTCTTGTACTTTTTCGTCGACGGCTCCGGGCGATAGCCGGAGGGGAATCACCGAAAAAGTTAAATGGAACCCCTACCTGGACGCCCTCTTGGGTAGCCTCACGCCAATGGATTCGTCGGCTCCTCCGCGGGTCCCGAGCAGCCGTCGCAACGGCCAGGAGCTTCGCGTCTACGCGCGGGAACGCCTGATCGAGTCGCGGTTGACCCCCAACGCGATCTCGATCGCCGGCCTGATCGGCAACCTGATCGCCGCCGGCCTGGTGACGCAACGACTCTTCTTCCTCGCCGGCGTCGCCTTCATCGCCGGCTCGGTGATGGACACGCTCGACGGCCGCTACTCGCGCATGTCGGGCAAGGGGACGCTCTTCGGCGCCTTCCTCGACTCGACCCTGGACCGGATCGAGGAGGGGATCGTGCTTGCCGCGGTCGCCGGCTACTTCGCCGCGACCGGCGACGACTTCGCTGCGGCGATGTGCGTGGTGGCGGTGCTCGGCTCGCTGATGGTCTCCTACACGCGCGCCCGCGCCGAGGCGCTCGGGGTCGAGTGCAAGGTCGGGTTGGCGACGCGGCCGGTGCGGGTAGTCATACTCTCCGTCGGCTTGGTCTTCGCCAAGGGCGCCGGGCTCGGAGATTTCGAGCTGCTGGCGCCGGCGGTCTACCTGATCGCGGTGCTGACCATCGTCACGACGATCCAGCGCGTATGGCACGTCCGAAACGAGCTATCAAGCGAGGCAAAGCCGCCTCCCGAGCTGTAACCAGTCGAGGCGTCGGGTTAGTCTGCCCGTCGACCTGAACGAGGAAGGAACCTAGAGCTTCTATGAGCGAGACCAACGGAGCAAGCGGCAACGGCGCCGCCCACGCGGACGAGAAGGTCCGCGTCGCGATAGTCGGCGTCGGCAACTGCGCCAACTCCTTCATCCAGGGAGTCCAGTACTACAAGGACGCCGACCCGAGCGATGAAGTCCCCGGCCTGATGCACGTCGACCTTGGCGGCTACCACGTCCGCGACGTCGAGTTCGTCGCCGCCTTCGACATCGACTCCGAGAAGGTCGGCAAGGACCTCTCCGAGGCGATCTGGTCGGGGCAGAACGACACGATCAAGTTCGCCGAGGTCCCTTCGCTGGGGATCAAGGTCGAGCGCGGCATGACCCACGACGGCCTCGGCAAGTACCTCAAAGAGAAGATCACCAAAGCGCCGGGCGAAACGGCGGACGTGGTCGGGATCCTCAAGGAGACCAAGGCGGACGTGCTGGTCTGCTACCTGCCGGTCGGCTCCGAGGAGGCGACCAAGTGGTACGTCGAGCAGGCGCTCGCGGCGGGCGTCGGCTTCGTCAACTGCCTACCCGTCTTCATCGCCCGCGAGGACTACTGGGACAAGCGCTTCCAGGAGGCCGGCCTGCCGATCATCGGCGACGACATCAAGTCCCAGGTCGGCGCGACGATCGTCCACCGCCAGCTGGCCCGCCTCTTCCACGACCGCGGCGTCCGCGTCGAGCGCACCTCGCAGCTCAACGTCGGCGGCAACATGGACTTCTACAACATGCTCGAGCGCGAGCGGCTCGACTCGAAGAAGATCTCGAAGACCAACGCGGTGACCTCGATCATGGGCCACGATTTGCCCGAGAAGGACGTCCACGTCGGCCCGTCCGACTACGTCCCCTGGCTGACCGACCGCAAGTGGGCGCACATTCGGGTCGAGGGCAAAGCCTTCGGCGACGTGCCGCTCACCGTCGAGCTGAAGCTCGAGGTCTGGGACTCGCCCAACTCGGCCGGCGTCGTGATCGATGCGGTGCGGCTGATCAAGCTGGCGCTGAACAACGGCATCGCCGGCCAGCTCGACGGGCCCTCCAGCTACCTGATGAAGTCGCCGCACACGCAGCGGCCCGACGACGAGGCGCGCGAGCAGACCGAGGAGTTCATCGCCAAGCACGCGCGCGGCAAGAGCCCGGCGCCGGCCACCCCGGCCGAGGCGAAGGCTTAGCCAGAGCCCCGCGCGGGGCTCTTATGCTTGCCCGGTGCCGGTCACGCCGCTCTCGATAGCCCAGGTTTCGCCCCACCGGCGGGCGACGCGCAATCGCGTCAACGAGTTCGTCGGGCGGATCTCGGAGGAGCTCGAGCGGCGCGGCCACGAGGTGCTGCGGATCGGCGCCGGCGACCCGGTGAAGCGCCTGCTCGGCGGTGGCTCGCTCGACGTCGTCCACGTCCACGAGCCCTTCGCGCCGAGCGTCTCCTCGGCGGCGCTGCGCCATTCCCACTCGCTCAACGTCGCCACCTTCCACAAACCGCAGGAGCGGGTGCTCTCGACCCAGGTCGCGCGGCCCCTGGTCGAGGTCTTCTTCGGCCGGCTCGACGCGCGCACCGTCGCCTCGCCCGCGACCGGCGAGCTGGTCGAGCGCTACTTCCCCGGCCCCTACGAGCTGGTCGAGCCGGGGGGCGAGGGGCGCGACTGGTCGGCCGTCGCCGACGAGCTGGAAGCGGTCTACCGGCGCATCCTGGCGCGCCGCCACGACCCCGCGGGCGACCCCGAGGTGCGCCGGCGGATCGCCGAGCGGCCGCTGATCGAGGTTGACCTGCACATGCACACCGACCACTCGCCCGACTGCGCGACGCCGGTCGAGGTGCTGCTCGAGACGGCGCGCGACCGCGACCTCGGCGCGATCGCGATCACCGACCACAACGAGGTCTCCGGCGCGCTCGAGGCGCGGCGGATCGCCGCCGAGATGGGCGGCATCGAGGTGATCGTCGCCGAGGAGGTGAAGACCGCCGAGCAGGGCGAGGTGATCGGCCTCTTCCTCGAGGAGAAGATCCCGCGTGGGATGACGATGGCGGAGACGATCGCCGCGATCCGCGCCCAGGGCGGCCTCGTCTACGTGCCCCACCCCTTCGACCGCTTCCACTCGGTGCCCGACTACGAGCATCTGCTCGACATCGTCGAGGAGATCGACATCCTCGAGGTCTTCAACCCGCGCGTCGCCCTCACCTCCTTCAACGAGGAGGCCGAGCGCTTCGCCCGCAAGTACCGGATCGTCCCCGGCGCGGGCTCGGACAGCCACGTCGCCCAGGGGCTAGGCAGCGTGCGGGTGCGGATCCACGACTTCGACGGGCCGGCCGAGTTCCTCGAGGCGATGCGCGACGCCGACATCACCCGCAAGCACAAGAACCTCGTCTACGTGCAGGCGCTGAAGCTGCTGCAGACGACGGGTCGGCCGAAGGCGGCGAAGCGCAGCGTCCCCGACGCCAAGCCGGTGCGGGGCGGGCGGCCGCGCAAGAAGCGCGGTTCGCCGGCGCAGGGCAGCAGCAAGAGCTGATGCAGGAGGGCCGCGCGAAAGGAGCCGCGCCCGCCCCGTCAAAGAAATCGTCGACCGTGCCGGCGACCGACGACGAGATACGCGAGAAGTACCTCGAGCGCGCGATCCGCGAGCTCAACCAGCTGACCCACGAGCTGCAGGAGTGCCCGCACTGCCCGCGCGGCAAGCTGATGCCCGTGCTCGGCTCGGGCCACCCGCAGGCCGACGTGTTCATGATCAAGCACGCGCCCGGCGTCGCCGAGATCGAAGAGGGCGTCGCCTTCTACGGTCGGGCCGGCAACGCGCTGATGAAAAGCTTCAAGCGGCTCGGGATCGACCCGCTGGTCGTCTACGGCACGCTCTGCGTCAAGTGCCCGATCGCGGAGCCCGACCTGGCGGCGGAGGAGTGCGTGCGCCGCGTGGTCGAAGAGCTGGCGATAGTGCAGCCGAAGATCGTCGTCGTGATGGGCGAGCCGGCGCTGCGCGTCCTCAACGGCCTCGAAGTACCCCTCTCGCGCAAGATCGAGCCGCGCCAGGGCGAGATCCAAGCCTTCAGCCCCACCATCGACGCCCTCTACACCCCCGACATCGACGAATCGCTCGACGAGGAGGGCGCCAAGCAGTCCTTCTGGCGGGCGTTCAAGACGCTCGGAGAGTGGTACGAGGATTTGCCTCCGTACTAGGTGGTGGGGAGGGGTGGGGACACCCTCGCCTAGTTGGTGAGGAGGGACGGGGACACCCTCGCCCGTCCAATCGTCGGTCTAATGAGACCGACGATTTGAGTATCCGCCCGTTCGAGGGTGTCCCCGTCCCT
>DATDBO010000070.1:0-29610 GCA_036524775.1 Solirubrobacterales bacterium | reverse complement strand
CGCATGAAGGTGCCGGAGACCAGCCAGCCGGGGCTCAAGCTCCGCCTGCGCGGCATGGGGCTGCCGGCTCTCGGTGAGAAAGGGACGGCGGGCGACCTCTACGTCGTGGTCGATGTGGTGCTCCCCCGCGCTCTGAACGACGACACGCGACGGCTCTACGAAGAGCTCGCCAAGGTCGACGCGAAGGGCTGAAGGCAGAAGGAGACGTGTAATGAACCTGCAGAAGTTCACGGAAAAGGCCCAGCAGGCCATCCTGGCCACCCCCGACCTGGCGCGCGAGTTCGGGCATGCGTCGGTGGAGCCCGAGCACCTGCTCGTCGTGCTGGTGGAACAGGCCGACGGTGTGGTGCCGGCGGTGCTGCGCAAGCTGTCGGTCGATCCCGGCGCCCTTGCGCGCGACCTGCGCGACGCGCTCGCCAAGCAGCCCAAAGTGTCGGGCGGCGCCGAGCCGCACCTGTCGCCACGCCTGCGCGTGGTCGTCGATGCCGCCACGGCCGACGCCAAGTCGATGCAGGACGATTACGTCAGCACCGAGCACCTGCTGCTGGGCCTCGTCACCGAGAGCGGCCGCTCCGCGTCGGCGGCGGCGCTGAAGCAGGTCGGGGTCTCGCGTGAGCGCGTCCTCGAGGCGTTGACCAGCGTGCGTGGCAGCCAGCGCGTGACCGATCCGAACCCGGAGAACAAGTACCAGGCGCTCGAGAAGTACGGCCGCGATCTCACGGAGCTGGCGCGTCGCGGCAAGCTCGATCCGGTGATCGGCCGGGACGAAGAGGTGCGCCGCGTCATCCAGGTGCTCTCGCGTCGGACCAAGAACAACCCGGTCCTGATTGGCGAGCCCGGCGTCGGCAAGACGGCGATCGTCGAGGGCCTTGCCCAGCGGATCGTCCGCGGCGACGTCCCTGAAGGCCTGAAGGACAAGCGGATCATGGCGCTCGACATGGGTGCCCTGGTCGCCGGCGCGAAGTATCGCGGCGAGTTCGAGGAGCGCCTCAAGGCGGTACTGAAGGAGATTGTGGACGCCGAGGGCAAGTTCGTCCTCTTCATCGACGAGCTCCACACGGTGGTCGGCGCGGGCGCGGCCGAAGGCGCGGTCGACGCCGCCAACCTCTTGAAGCCGATGCTTGCGCGCGGCGAGCGGCGCGCCGTCGGTGCGACCACCCTCGACGAGTACCGCAAGCACATCGAGAAGGACGCGGCGCTGGAGCGGCGCTTCCAGCCGGTCCTCGTCGGCGAGCCCGACATCGACGACACGATCGCGATCCTGCGCGGGCTGAAGGAGCGCTACGAGGTCCACCACGGCGTGCGCATCTCCGATGCGGCGATCGTCGCCGCGGCGACCCTCTCGGAGCGCTACATCGCCGACCGCTTCCTGCCCGACAAGGCGATCGACCTGATCGACGAGGCGGCGTCGCGGCTGAAGATCGAGATCGACTCGATGCCGACCGAGATCGACGAGGTCGAGCGACGCATCCAGCAGCTCGAGATCGAGCGCGAGGCGCTGCGCAAGGAGAGCGACGACGCTTCGAAGGCGCGGCTGGAGGCGCTGGAGGCGGAGCTGGCCGAGCTGCGCGAGAGCTCGGCCGAGATGAAAGCCCGCTGGCAGAACGAGAAGGAGGCGATCGAGGCGATCAAGGCGGCGAAGGCGCGGCTCGAGGAGGCGAGCCGGGAAGCCGAGCGGGCCGAGCGCGACGCCGACCTCGAGACCGCGGCGAAGCTGCGCTACGGCGAGATCCCCGAGCTGGAGAAGACGGTCGGAGAGCAGGAGGCGCGGCTGGCCGAGCTGCACGCCGCCCACGGCTCGATGCTGACCGAGGAGGTGACCGAGGAGGACGTCGCCCAGGTCGTCGCCAAATGGACCGGCATCCCCGTCAGCCGGCTGATGGAGGGCGAGGTCGAGAAGCTCATACACATGGAGGAGCGCCTGCACGAGCGGGTGATCGGCCAGGACGAGGCGATCGAGGCGGTCTCCAACGCGCTGCGCCGCTCGCGCGCCGGGCTCTCGGACCCCCACCGGCCGATCGGCTCCTTCCTCTTCCTCGGCCCGACCGGGGTCGGCAAGACCGAGCTGGCCAAGAGCTTGACCGAGCTGATGTTCGACTCCGAGGGGGCGATCGTCCGCCTCGACATGTCCGAGTACATGGAGAAGCACACGGTGGCGCGGCTGATCGGCGCGCCGCCCGGCTACGTCGGCTACGAGGAGGGCGGCCAGCTGACCGAGGCGGTGCGGCGCCGGCCCTACGCGGTGGTGCTGCTCGACGAGATCGAGAAGGCCCACCCCGACGTCTTCAACACCCTCTTGCAGATCATGGACGACGGCCGCCTCACCGACGGCCAGGGCCGCACGGTCAGCTTCACCAACACGGTGCTGATCATGACCTCCAACGTCGGCAGCGACCGGATCGTCGCCGAGTCGGTCGACGAGAAGATCCGCGAGCAGATCGAAGAGGTGCTGGCGGCGACCTTCAAGCCCGAGTTCCTCAACCGGATCGACGACACGGTGATCTTCCACCGCCTCTCCAAGGCCGACATCGGCCGCATCGTCGAGCTGCAGGTCGAGCAGCTGGTCGGCAGGGTGCGCGAGCGCGGGATCGAGGTCGAGCTGACGGGCGACGCCCGCACCCTGCTCGGCAACCTCGGCTACGACCCGACCTACGGCGCGCGGCCGCTGAAGCGCGTGGTCCAGAAGCAGCTGGTCGACAAGCTGGCGCTGAAGATCCTCGAGGGCGAGTTCGCCGAGGGCGACACCGTGCGCGTCGACGCCGCCGACGGCGTGTTGTCATTCGAGAAGGCGGCGACGCCCGCCGCAGCCGTCGCCTAGCTGAAAATCGCAATCCAAGCGGCGCCTCTTTAGGAATCGCACAGAGATTCCGACGTAAGCTTTGGTGGGCTTCGAACAAATGTTGAGACGACGGCAGATCAACGGGGATCCGAAAGGACGCGCTGTGCGCGTCCTGAGCCGCCTTGCCGCCGTCGTCCGCCGACCCTTCGCGCACGTCGCCTGGCCTTTCGAGCGCGTTGCCTGGACGATCGAGCGCACGGTCCTTTGGCCCATCGGGGAGAGGTTCGCCGGCCGGCGACCGCCGGAGCGCGGCGCCGGCGCAGCCGCCCTGGCCGCGATCGCGGCGGCGGCGGTGCTGGCCGGCGTACTGACGCTCGGTGGCGACAGCCAGGAGGAGACCGGCCCGGTAGCCCGCGTCGCGATCGAGACGGCGCAGCCCGAAGCGCGGGATGAGGAGCCCTCCGGCCCGGTGCTGCAGGGCGTCTCGCCAAACTTCGACGTCGCCGGAGGCGCGCCCCCCGTTCCGAGCGACGCGGCCGCCGAACTCAACGCCGCCGGCGCCATCGACGCGCCGGCGAGCGCCGATGCGAATCAAGTCCTCTCCTCCGAAGAAGGCGCGGCGGCGAGCAGCTCGGCGAAGAAGCCGGTGCCCGCCGGGCCCGCGGCGATGAAGGTCGCGCGCCGCTTCTCGGAGGCCTTCGTCTTCTACGAGATCGGCGAGCGGCCGGCGCGGGCGAAGGTCGTGTTCGGCGAAACGGCGAGCCCGCAGCTGGCCGAAGCGCTGGTCGAACGCGAGCCGCGCCAGCCGGCGGAAGGCGAGGTGCCGAAGGCGCGCGTGCTCAACCTCGTCCCCGGCCCCCGGGCCGGCAAGGCCTACACGGTCAGCGTCTCGCTGCTGCGCGTCGGGCTGACCAGCGAGCTGCGGCTCGAGCTGAGCAGGAAGAAAGGCAACTGGCTGGTGACGGACGTGCGCGGATGAGTCGGATCCGCTGGAAGACTCCTCGACCGCGTCTGGCGGCGGCGGACACTGCGCGGTGCGGCGTCCTCAGTCGGCCAAATAGCTCTGCTGTTCGGCCTCCCTGCGTCCTTGCCCCGCTTGGTCCGGCGCTCGCCATCCGCAGCCGACGAGTCTTCCAGCAGACCCTCCTCATCCTCATTGTCTTTGGAATCTTTTCCACTTCAGCGCTAGCCGAGGGGACTATCGCGCCGGTGTCACCGGCCGAAGCAGGGGAAGCGCCGGCGGCGAGCCAGACCGAAGCTCCCGCGCCGCAGCCGTCCGTCCAGAAGGGCGACACGCTCGAAGCGCCCCCCGTACCTGAGCCGAGCGGCGGCGGCGTGACGGCGAAGCCGCAGGCGCCGGGCGACTCGGAGCTCGGAGCGCAGGCCGAACCGCAGGACGGCGCCGGCGGCGCGGCGCTCCTCCCCCCGCCGTCCTTCTCCGTCCCGCTCCTGCCCGGCTCCGAATGCGCGCCCTCGGGCGTGCCCGCGATCCTGATCCCGATCTACCAGCGCGCCGCCGCCGCCTACGGGCTCGGCCCGCAGGGCCCGAGCGTGCTCGCCGCGATCAACGGGATCGAGACCGCCTTCGGCACCAACCTCAACGTCTCCTCGGCCGGCGCAGTCGGGTGGATGCAGTTCATGCCGGAAACCTGGGCCGGCTATGGCGTCGACGCCAACGGCGACGGGGTCGCCGATCCCTACGACCCCGAAGACGCGATCTTCGCCGCCGCCAACTATCTGCGCGCCTCCGGAGCTCCAACCGACTGGTACAACGCCGTCTTCGCCTACAACCACGCCGACTGGTACGTCGCCGAGGTGCTCGCCAACGCACAGTGCTACGGGCAGCTGGCGGGCCCGGGCGCGTTCGCGCTGACGCCGAAGCTGAAGGTGCTGACCTGCGAGGTCGCCAAGCCTTGGCGCAAGCGGGTGCCGGCCAAGTACCTCAACGCGTTCGAGACCGCCGCCGCCCGCTACGACCTCGGCCGCCGCGGCGTCTGGGCGCTGGCCGCCGTCGCCCGGCTCGAGTCCGCCTTCGGCCGCGGCATGTCGAAAGCCGAGTTGCGCCGCCATGGGGCGCTGGGCCTGGTCGGCGAGGAGTGGAAGGAGTACGCCGTCGACGGCGACGGCGACGGTCGCGTCCGCCACGAGGACCCCGACGACTCCGCCGCCGTCCTGGCGCGGCTGATCTGGTCGGAGGGCGGCCTGCGCGCCGGCCTGTTCGAGCACAACCACGCCAAGTGGTACGTCGACGCCGTCCTCGCCGAGGCGACACGGCTGGAAGGCGAGTGCGAGGTCGACACGGTCGAGTGGGCGCTCTCGCTGCCCAACGCGGTGCTGGCGCCGATCAAGTGGGAGAACCTGACGCTGACCAACGAAACGCAGCAGGCCGACCTCGAAAGCGGCGCGATCGACCCACGCGTCGTCGGCCTGCTCGGCGCGATCACCCAGTCGCACCAGGTGACGATCTCCTCGCTGCGCTCGGACCACTCGATGTACACCACCTCGGGCGGGGTCTCCAACCATTACTACGGGCGGGCGATGGACATTGCCGCCGTCGACGGGGTCTCCTGCACCGATACCGCCCCGACCTCCCCGTGCGGCGAGCTCGCGGCCACCCTCGCGCAGCTGCCGGCGCCTGCGATGCCCACCGAGCTGATCTATTGCTACGACGTGGATGGGCCTGGGCCCGCCTTCGCTCGTTCAGATCACTGCGATCACATTCACGCCGGGTACGACGGCTGAGGAGGGACGGGGGTCCCTCCTTCCCACGGTGGCTCGGATGACGTAGGCTCGAATCTCCCCGCCGAGAGGAGAAGCAATGCCTACCTATGTGATGCTCACCAATCTGACCGCCGAGGGAGTTCGGACGCTGAAGAACAACCCCGGGCGGGTCGCTGAGGTCAATAAAGAGGTGGAACAGATCGGGGCGAAAGTTCAGGCTCAGTACGCGACCTTGGGCCAATATGACTTCGTAACGATCGTCGAGGCTCCCGACGAGAAGACGATGGCGAAGGTGTCCGTCGAGCTGGGCTCGCGCGGGACGATGACCAGCCAGACGCTGGCCGCTATGCCGGCCGACGAGCTTTCCGACTCGCTTTAGAGCTTGAGGGTTCTTGTCGTAGGGGGTGGCGGTCGCGAGCATGCGATGGTGCGGGCGCTCGCGCGGTCGGCGCGGGCGCCCGAGCTGCTCTGTGCTCCCGGCAACGCCGGGATAGCCGCCGACGCGGAGTGCCTGCCGGAGGTCGGCGCCGAGGACCTCGAGGCGATCGTCGCGGCGGCGCGGGAGCGGGCCGTCGATCTCGTCGCGGTCGGGCCGGAGGCGCCGCTGGTCGCCGGGGTCGTCGACGCGCTGGAGGAGGCGGGGATCGCCGCCTTCGGGCCGCGCGCCGCGGCGGCGGAGCTGGAGGGCTCGAAGGCCTTCGCCAAGCAGCTGATGGAGGAGGCCGGCGTGCCGACCGCCGCTCACGTCCTGCTGCGCAGCCGCGAGGAGGCGCTCGAGCAGCTCGCCCGCACCCCCTACCCGACCGTGCTCAAGGCAGACGGGCTGGCCGCGGGCAAGGGCGTGATCCTCTGCGCGAGCGAAGCCGAGGCCCGCGACGCGGTCGAGGTCTTCTTCGGCGAGCGCCGCTTTGGCGAGACGACCGTCGTGCTGGAGGAGCTGCTCGAGGGCGAAGAGCTCTCCCTGCTCGCCCTCTGCGACGGCGAGAACGTCGTCCCGCTGGCCCCCGCCCAGGACTACAAGCGGATCTTCGACGGCGACGAGGGACCCAATACGGGCGGCATGGGCAGCTACTCGCCGGTGCCGGGCTTCGGGCCGGCCGAGGTCGAGGAGATCGTCGAGACGGTCCACCGGCCGGTCGTCGCGGCGATGGCGGCGCGGGGCGTCCCCTTCCATGGCGTCCTCTACGCCGGCCTGATGGTCGGGCCCGAAGGGCCGAAGGTGCTCGAGTTCAACACCCGCTTCGGCGACCCGGAGACGCAGGCGGTGCTGCCGCGGCTGCGCTCCGACCTGCTCGAGCTCTGCCTGGCGGCGCGCGAGCCCAGCGGGCTGGCCGGCGTCGAGGCCGAGTTCGGCGATGACTGGGCGGTGACGCTCGTCCTCGCCTCGGCCGGCTACCCCGAGTCCTCCTCCAAGGGCGACGTGATCCACGGCCTCGACGCGGCGGCGGAGCCGGCGGAGGTGACCCACGCCGGCACGGCCGCGCGCGACGGCGAGATCGTCACCGCCGGCGGCCGCGTGCTCAACGTCACCGCCCTCGGCCCCACCCCGGCGGTGGCCCGCGATCGTGCGTACGATGCTGCCCGCCGGATCGACTTCGAGGGAATGCAGATCCGCTCCGACATCGCCGCCCGCGCGGTCGAGCGGGTACCCGGTTGACGACGAACGAGTAGAGAGGAACGGATGAACGAGATCTCAGAGGAGCCGCAGCCGACCGGGGCGACCACGATGCCCGCCGTCGAGAAGGCGTTCGAGGAGATCGACGTCGACGAGCCCCACGTCGGGATCATCATGGGCTCGAAGAACGACAAGCCCAAGATGCAGCCGGCGGGGACCGTCTTGGAGGAAGCGGGCATCCGCTACGAGGTGCGCGTGATGAGCGCCCACCGCGACCCGGAGCTGGTCCGCGAGTACTGCCACAGTGCCCGCATGCGGGGGCTGAAGGTGATCATCGCCGGCGCCGGGATGTCGGCGGCGCTGCCCGGCGTCGTCGCCGCCCACACCGACCTGCCGGTGATCGGCGTGCCGATCCTCGGCAAGAGCCTCGGCGGCCTCGACGCGCTGCTCTCGGCGGTGCAGATGCCGCCGGGCGTGCCGGTCGCCTGCGTCGCCGTCGACGGTGCGAAGAACGCCGGGCTCCTGGCCATCCGGATCATCAACTGCTGACGGCCGACGCATGATCGCCCGCTACACCCGTCCCGAGATCGGCGCTGTCTGGTCCCAGCAGCGCAAGCTCGAGTGCTGGCTCGAGGTCGAGCTGGCGGCAACCGAGGCGTGGGCCGAGGAGGGAGCCGTCCCCGCCGAGGCCGCCGAGGCCGCCCGCGCCAACGCCGCCTTCACGGTCGAGGCCGTCGACGAGCGCGAGAAGGTCACCGACCACGACGTCGCCGCCTTCGTCGACGTCGTCGCCGAGTCGGTCGGCGAGCACGGCCGCTGGGTCCACTACGGCCTGACCTCCTCCGACGTGCTCGACACGGCGCTCGCCCTGCAGCTGCGCCAGGCGGGCGAGGTCGTGCTCGCCTCGGCGCGCGCCTACCGCGATGCGCTGATCGAGCGGGCGCTGGAGCACCGCGACACGCTCTGCGTCGGCCGCACCCACGGCGTCCACGCCGAGCCGACGACCTTCGGCCTGCGCCTCGCCGGCTTCGCCTTCGAGGCCGACCGCAACCTCTTCCGGCTCACCAATGCCTTCGAACAGCTCGCCTTCGGCAAGCTCTCCGGCGCGGTCGGCACCTACGCCTCGGTGCCACCGTCGGTCGAGGCGCGCGTGATGGAGCGGCTCGGGCTGCAGCGCGAGGACGTCGCCACCCAGGTCGTGCCGCGCGACCGCCACTCGGTGCTGACCTCGCGCATCGCGATCGCCGGCGGCGGCCTGGAGCGCTTCGCCACCGAGGTGCGCAACCTGCAGCGCACCGAGGTGCGCGAGGTCGAGGAGCCGTTCGCCGCCGGCCAGAAGGGCTCCTCGGCGATGCCGCACAAGCGCAACCCGATCCGCACCGAGCGGATCACCGGCCTCTCGCGGGTGCTGCGCGGCTACGCCCAGGCGGGGCTGGAGAACATCGCCCTCTGGCACGAGCGCGACATCTCGCACTCCGGCGCCGAGCGGGTGATCCTGCCCGACGCGACGATCGGGCTCGACTACATGCAGGACCTGGCGGCGAAGGTCGCCGCCGAGATGACCGTCCGCGCCGACCGGATGAGGGAGAACCTCGAGCTGACCCACGGGGCCCTGTTCAGCCAGCGCGCCCTCACCGCCCTGGTCGAGTCCGGCCTGACTCGCGACGAGGCTTACCGCGTCGTCCAGGAGAACGCCCAGCGCGCCTGGGACAGCGGCACCCACTTCCGCGACCTGCTCGCCGAGGCCGCCCCCGACCTCGACCTCGACGCGGTCTTCGACTACGACGCCTACCTCGGCCACGTCCCGGCGATCTTCGAGCGCCTCGAAGCCCTGCGCGGCTAGCTCACGCGCAAATCCCGGCTATTTCATCGCCGCGCGGAGATCATCGAAAAAGCGCTTCAGGGTCGACTCGTTTTTCCCCGCCCGATATAGGTTCATAGCTGCAACGATCTCATCCGCGAACTCCACTCCACCTTGGGTCACGATCTCGCCGCTTTCTTCAAGATAGGACTTCAGGTACTGCTTTAACCCGTCCGAACCCGTAGGAATAGGGGATGGCGGCGATTGACCAAAGGCATCTTTCAGAGCACCTGAGTCAGCGAGCAGCCAGGCCTCTACGCATGGATCAGGGACCCCCACGATCCAAACCGGGAAAACCTCGCCAAGTTCAAGTCCATCAATTTCACTCCGCCTCGCGTTTGGCCCAACGGCGTTTCCGTCAGCTAGCACTACAAGGAGATCCGGAGTACCAGAGCGATGGCGCACAGTCTCCGTATATGCGCGAAGCTCCCGCTGCATATGTCCTAAACCTGCTCGGGAACTTGCAACACCGATTGAGACATCGACTTGCTGTTCGGCTGCAATCCGCTCAACCGCCGCACGCGCGAACGCCTCGTGCCCAGCGTCCTCGCAGAACAGATTAAGTCGCCTCGCCGCCAATCAGAGATCCAACCAGCCGCGTCGCGCTACTGCTGCAATCTTGTCGTACTCATCGGGATCATCAAAAAGCTCATTGATTGCCTCGCCTTCCCAAAGTCCAGGATCGGCAAGGCTCTTAATGACCGTTGATCTACCGCTTCGCGTAACGCTGAACAAGCCGATGTCGGACTTACCATTCGTGCTCTGACCATCCACATCCGGCCGACGCGCCTGCTCAAGCATCGCGGCCATAAAATACGGCGAGTGAGTCGTCACGATAATCTGCGCACCTCCCCGAATTGCTGCGTCTGCGAGTAGTGCCGCGATCTTGTCAAGCCGCTGGGGTTGAACCCCGTTCTCTGGCTCCTCAAAAGCAATCAATCCGCGATCAGCCGTAACCGCAATGGCACATAGGGCGAGAACTCGGAGCGTCCCCTCGGACACAATGCGCGACGAGTAGACCGTCCCGTCCTGTTCGATCTGGACATCGAGCGTTCCCCGTTTGGTATCTAGATCAACGTCTAGAGACCCGACAGCAGGAATAACTGAGCGCAAGGCACGCCTCACTGCTTCAAACTTCTTAGGCTCTTTGGCTTTCAGCCCGTAGAGAAAGGGCGCAATATGCTGCCCTCTCACACCTATGTCAGAAACCTCTCTCGGAGGGACTGCTTCCCGCATGGCGGCACTGGGATCTAGGTAGTAGGTGCGCCAGAGGCGAAACTCTTCCCGGGCAATGTCGAGCGCACGCCAGCGGGAACCTGAAAGGCGTGCATCCGAAAGAAAGGTGTGATTTCCATGGACCTCGTATCGAGGGTGACCGCTCGGACTTCCCTGCCGCAAGGTCACGCGATTATCTGAATCCGCTCTCTCAACACGTGGACCCTCACTCGCGCGAGCCTCCCACTTGGCAGTGAGGCGCATTAGATACTCATCCACAAGAGTCAAGGTCCCCTTGCCGGGATCGATCTTGACTCCTACGCGATATCGAAGCCTCTCTTTGCGGTCCCCACCCGCACCAATGATCGCCTCAAGATCAGCCTCGATGATAAACGTGGCCTCCGACTGCTTCAGCAACTTTGGCAAGCCCTCTTGGGGAAGGGTGAACAGCTCAGTCGGAAACCCTCGTATTGGAGGCGCGAGGGCATCAGACAACGTTCGCTCGGTTCCCAATCTTGCAAGGGCTTGGACAGCGTCGAGAAAATTGCTCTTTCCCGCAGCATTAGGACCCGCCAGAACAGCCAAGCGGGGCAAATCCTGCTCAACCTTCGTGATCGACTTGAATCCGGTTATTGCAAAGCGCCTCAACATCCCGAGCATCATGGCGCATCATCGGTGGGCTAGGTTGAGTCGATCCGAATCCTGAGGGTTCGCTAGGGTCAATCGTCGATGGTGCTCTACACCTGCGGGCAGAAGAAACGGGGGCCGGGGGCGGTGCATCCGTGCGCCAAGGCGGCCAAGGCGCTCGACGCGGCGGGGTACCGGTACGAGCTGCGCACGGTCGGCAGCTACCGGCTGATGCCCTGGACCTGGGGGCACCGCGAGGAGGACCGCGCGGAGGTGCGCAGGCTGAGCGGCCAGAACCTGGTCCCGATCCTCGTCCTCGACGACGGCGAGGTCGTCGCCGGCTCGAGCGTCATCGCCCGTTGGGCCAAGGAGCACCCGGCAGCAAGGTGATCCTCTACACGTGTCCGCGGGGGACCGGGGGTCCGGCTGCGTTCATTCATCCTTGCGCGCGGGCGGGCAAAGCCCTGGACCAGGCCGGCTACTCATACGAGGTGAAGACCGTGAAGGGCTACCGGCTGCTGCCTCGGCGCCACACCAAGCGCGACGAGGACCGGGCGGAGGTGAGGAGGCTGAGCGGCTGGAACGACGTGCCGATGCTCGTCCTCGACGACGGCGAAGTGATCTCCGGCTGGAGCGTGATCGTCCACTGGGCCAAGGAGCACCCCGCGGTTCACGGATGAACTTCTGTCGCCTTTTGACCCCTATGGGGTCATCAACGCGACAGAAGTTTCGCCAGGGCTAAGCGACTGCCGGCTCGCGCGCCGGCCGGCGCGCGGTGAGGACGACCGGGGTGCCGTCCTTGGGCGAGAGGGTGATGTTGCGGCGGCCGATCTTCTCCGGCGCCGGGCTCGCCTTGTGCAACTCGCAGCGGGTCAGCACCTCGCGCAGGACGATGCGCATCTCGAACTCGGCGAAGGCGGCGCCGAGGCAGCGGCGGATGCCGCCGCCGAAGGGGACCCAGGCGTAGGTGTCCGGGGCCTCGTCGAGGAAGCGCTCGGGGCGGAAGGCGAACGGCTCGGGGTAGACGTCGGCGCGGGTGTGGGCCAGCCAGATGGCCGGCGTCACGTCGGTCCCCGCCGGGAGGGTGAGGCCGTCGGCGACCAGGTTCTTGGCGAGGCGGCGGCCGGCGAGCGGCACGACCGGGCGCAGGCGCAGCGACTCGCTGATCGTCGCCCGCAGGTAGTCGTCCTCCCCCGCCTCGAGCGAGTCGCGCAGCTTGGCCAGCTCGCGCGGGTGGCGGAGCAGCAGGTCGAAGGTCCAGGCGAGCGCGGTCGCCGTCGTCTCGTGGCCGGCCAGAAGCAGCGTCATCAGCTGGTCGCGCAGGTCCTCGTCGCTCATCTCCGAGCCGTCCTCGAACCGCGCCTGAATCAGTTGGGAGAGGATGTCGTCGCGCTCCTCCAGGTCCTCCCGCTTGCGGTGCTCGGCGATCTCGGCGTAGAGCAGCTCGTCGACCGCATGCAGCTGGGCCTCGAACTTGGCCCACGGCCCGCGGCCGCCGAAGCGTCGCGCGGCGAGGCCGATCAGCTGGGCGAAGGGCGACGCGGTTTCCTCCAGCACCTTGGTCAGGACGACGCGCAGGCGCTCCAGGCGGGGCCCCTCGGCGACACCGAAGACGACCCGCAGGATCACCTCCAGCGTCATCGCCTGCATGTGCGGGTGGATCGCGAACTCCCCGTCGAGCGGCCAGGAGTCGATCTCGCGATCGACGATCTCGGTGACGATCGGCTCGTAGGAGCGCATCCGCTCGCCGTGGAAGGCGGGCAGCATCACCTTGCGGTGGGCGAGGTGGTCGGCGCCCTCGATCACCAGCACCGAGCGCGGCCCGACGACCGGGGTGAGGACGACCTCGCGGCCGGGCGGCAGCCCGTGCGAGCGCTCCGTGTAGAGGGCCTTGATCGCGGCCGGGTCGGAGATCATCACCATCGGCCGCTCGAAGCCGACGAACTTGACGCTGAACGAGTCGCCGAACTTCTCGCGGCACTCCTGCATGAAGGGCAGCGGGCGGAAGGCCCAGCGCAGCATCTGCACCAGCGGCGGCGAGCTCGGTTCCGGGGGCAGCATCGCCGTACAGAGTCGCAGACGCCGGTGGCGAGGGTGCTCCGCTGCGCCGATGGTTAGCATCGGCTTAATGCCAGCCGTCGCCGACCTGAAGCTGCATTCGTCCGGCAAGGTGCGCGAGGTCTACGAGTGGGACGACGACCTCCTGATGGTCGCCTCGGACCGGATCTCGATCTACGACGTGGTGATGCCGACGCCGATCCCCGACAAGGGGAAGGTGCTCAACCGGATGTCCGAATTCTGGTTCGAGCTGACCGGCGACATCGTCCCCAGCCACTTCCTCTCCGCCGACGTGCCCGAGGAGGCGATGGAACGGGGAATGCGGGTGCGGCGCCTGGAGATGTACCCGGTCGAGTGCGTCGTGCGCGGCTACCTGTCCGGCTCGGGCTGGAAGGAATACGAGGCCGGCGGCGCCGTCTGCGGGATCGAGCTGCCCGGCGGGCTGCGCGAGTCAGACAAGCTGCCCGAGCCGATCTTCACGCCGGCGACCAAGGCCGAGATCGGCGACCACGACGAGAACGTCGACTTCGACCGCGCCGCCGAGATCGTCGGCGACCGGGCGCTGATGGAAGAGCTGCGGCGGATCTCGATCGAGGTCTACCAGCGCGGCGCCGCGCACGCGGCCGAGCGCGGCATCGTCCTCGCCGACACCAAGTTCGAGTTCGGCAGCCACGCCGGCGCCGAGATCGTCCTCGGCGACGAGGTGCTCACCCCCGACTCGTCGCGCTTCTGGCCGGCCGACCGCTACGAACCCGGCAAGACCCAGCCCTCCTTCGACAAGCAGTTCGTGCGCGACTGGGCGACGGGGGCCGGCTGGGACCGCAAGCCGCCGGCGCCGGAGCTGCCCGCCGACGTGGTCGAGCAGACGCGGGCCAAGTACGTCGAGGCCTACGAGCGCGTCACGGAGCGCTCCTTCTAGTGCGGAGGGCGCGCTGATGGCGAAGGCGCGGGTCCTGATCCGTCCCAAGGAGGGCATCCTCGACCCGCAGGGCAAGGCGGTCGAGCGGGCGCTGCCGGCGCTCGGCTTCGAGGGGGTCGAGCAGGTGCGGGTCGGGCGGATGGTCGAGCTGGAGACGGATCAACCGGATGCGTTGCCGGAGCTCTGCGAGAAGCTGCTCGCCAACCCACTGATCGAGGACTACGAGATAGAGAGCATCGACGGCGCCTGATGCGCTGGGGTGTTCTTCAATTTCCTGGCTCTTGCGACGAGCGGGACGCCCTGCACGCCTGCGAGCTGGCCGGCGGCGAGGCGCGGCTGGTCTGGCACGAGGATCGCGACCTCGACGACCTCGACGCGGTCGTCGTCCCCGGCGGCTTCTCCTACGGCGACTACCTGCGGGCCGGGGCGATCGCGCGCTTCTCGCCGGCGATGGAGGCGGTCGCCGAGCTCGCCGCGGCGGGCGGCCCGGTGCTGGGCATCTGCAACGGCTTCCAGGTGCTCTGCGAAGCCGACCTGCTGCCGGGCGCGCTGCTGCGCAACGAGAGCATGCGGTTCACCTGCCGCCAGGTCGAGCTGGTCGGCCAGGGCGACGAGCGGCTCTCGATCCCGGCCAAGCACGGCGAAGGGCGCTACTGGGCGCCGGAGGAGATGCTCGACGAGCTCGAGGCGGGCGGCCAGGTGGCCTACCGCTACGCGCCGGGCGACAACTTCAACGGCTCGGCCCGCGAGATCGCCGGCGTGCGCAACGCGGCGGGCAACGTGCTCGGCCTGATGCCGCACCCTGAGCACGCCGTCGACGCGATGACGGGATCGACCGATGGACTGAAGGTCTTCGAGGCGGTCGCGGGGGCGCGGACGTGAGCGCCCCGGCGGCGAGCAGCTCCCCCCACCGCGAGCTCGGCCTGACCGATTCCGAGTTCGAGCTGATCTGCGAGAAGCTCGGCCGCGAGCCGAACGGGGTCGAGCTGGCGATGTTCAGCCTGCTCTGGTCCGAGCACTGCGCCTACAAGCACTCGCGCAAGCTGCTGCGCCGGCTGCCGACCGAGGGCGAGCGGGTCGTGATGGGCCCGGGCGAGAACGCCGGCGCCGTGAGCATCGGCGAGGGCTGGGCGGTCGCCTTCAAGGTCGAGTCGCACAACCACCCCAGCGCCGTGGAACCCTTCGAGGGAGCGGCGACGGGGGTCGGCGGCATCCTGCGCGACGTCTTCGCGCTCGGCGCGCGGCCGATCGCAATCCTCGACTCGCTGCGCTTCGGCGAGCTCGACTCGGCGCGCTCGCGCCGGCTGCTCGACGGCGCCGTGCGCGGCATCGGCCACTACGGCAACTCGATCGGCGTGCCGACGGTCGGCGGCGAGATCTACTTCGAGGCCCCCTACGAGCACAACTGCCTGGTCAACGCGATGTGCGTCGGCCTGGCCAGGCAGGAGGAGATGGTGCGCGCGGCGGCCGCCGGGGTCGGCAACGCGGTCGTGCTGATGGGCGCCTCGACCGGGCGCGACGGGATCGGCGGCGCCTCGGTGCTCGCCTCGGCCGAGCTCGGCGACGGCGACGACGCGAAGCGGCCGACCGTGCAGATCGGCGATCCCTTCGAGGAGTCGAAGCTGCTCGAGTGCTGCCTCGAGCTGCTCGGCAAGGGGCTGTTGGTCTCGCTGCAGGACCTCGGCGCCGCCGGCCTCACCTCCTCGGCGAGCGAGATGGCCTCGGCCGGCGGGGTCGGGATCGAGATCGACGTGGCGCGGGTGCCGCTTCGCGAGGCCGACATGGAGCCCTTCGAGATCATGGTCTCCGAGTCGCAGGAGCGGATGCTCGCCGTGGTCGAGCCGGCCAAGGTCGACGAGGTGATCGCGGTCTGCGAGAAATGGCAGACCGGGGCGGCGGAGATCGGTGCCGTCGCCGACCACGGCCAGGTGCGGGTGCTGCGCGACGGTGAGGTGGTGGGCGAGATGCCGGTCGAGGCGCTGGTCGACGGCTGCCCGCTCTACGACCTCGAGCCGGAGGAGCCGGAGGGCTGGATCTACGGCAACCGGGCGACGCTCGCCGCCGACGCCTCCGCCGAGGAGACGCTGCTCGCCCTGCTCGCCTCGCCCAGCGTCGCCTCCAAGCGCCCGCTCTTCGAGCAGTACGACTCGATCGTCGGCTCGCGCACGGCGCGTCGTCCGGAGAGCGCCGACGCGGCGGTGCTGGCGATCCCCGAGGCCGACAGCGCGATCGCGATCGCGATCGACGGCAACGGCCGGCGGGTCGCCTGCGACCCCTACGCGGGCACGGTCGAGGCGGTGCTCGAGTGCGCCCAGAACCTCGCCTGCGTCGGGGCGGAGCCGCTCGGCCTGACCAACTGCCTCAACTTCGGCAACCCGGAGAAGCCGGCGCCCGCCTGGCAGCTCGACCGCTCGGTGCAAGGCTTGGCCGACGCCTGCGAGGCGCTCGGCGTGCCGGTCGTCGGCGGCAACGTCTCCCTCTACAACGAGGGGCCGGAAGGCCCGATCTACCCCACCCCGGTGGTCGGCATGGTCGGCGAGCTGCCCGACCCGCGCCTGGCGGCGCCGAGCGCCTTCGCCCGCGCGGACGACGCGATCGCCCTGGTCGGGCCCTTCGAGCCCTCGCTGCAGGGCTCGGAGCCGGCAAAGCTGCGCGGCGAGCTCGGTCCCGGCCTGCCCCAGCCCGACGTCGGCGCGGTCGCCGCCGCCTGCGCGAGGGTGCGCGAGGCGGTCCGCGCCGGCAAAGTCGTCTCAGCCCACGACGTAAGCGGCGGCGGCCTCGCCTGTGCTCTGGCCGAGTGCGCGATCGGCGCGGGCCTCGGCTGCCGGGTCGACCTCCAGCACCTGCGCGAGCGCGGCTGCTCGCCCGAGGAGGCGCTGTTCGGCGAGGGATCCGGCGGGTTCGTCGTCAGCGGCGAGCGCGAGAAGCTCGAATCACTGGCGGGCGACGGCGTCGCCGTCCTCTATCTGGGTACGGTCGGGGGCGAGGCGATCGAGATCGCCGCCGGCGACCGCAGCATCGCGGTCGGGCTAGCCGACGCTGAGCGAGCCTGGCGTTCGCTCAGCGCCTAGTCCCTCCTGGTCAGCGGTAGGCGCCGTGGTGGCTTCGGTCGCCGGCGATCAGGCGGTAGATGAAGAGCAGCAGCAGCGAGCCGGCGATCGCGATCAGCCAGGTGCCGACGTCGAAGAACTCGTCGATGTCGCCGATGTCGAGCGCGCTGGCGATGAAGCCGCCGAGGAGCGCGCCCGCGATCCCGATCAGGGTGGTGACGATGAGGCCGCCGGGGTCCTCGCCGGGCATGATCAGCTTCGCGATCGCTCCCGCGAGTAGGCCGAGCACGATCCAACCGATGATCCCCATGGGCAACCTCTTTCCCCGTTGACGGTATTCCGCGGCCTATCTACCCGCGGGCCGGCCCGCCGAAACTGAGCCCGCCGCTCAGCGACCGCAGCCGCGGACGCGGTCGAAGCCGGCGCCGCCAAAGCAGAGGTCCGAGCCGCGCCCGCCGCGCAGGCGGTCGTTGCCGCGATTGCCGAAGAGGATGTCGCCACCGGGGTTGCCGGCGACCAGATCGGGACCGGGGCCACCGTTCAGTCGATCCGCCCCGACGCCGCCGAAGACCCGATCGGCGGCCGGCCCGGCGCCGGCGCGATCGTTGCCGCTGCCGGTGCAGATCAGGTCGCGGCCGGAGAGGCCGAAGACCGCGTCGTTGCCCTCGAGGCCGGCGATCACGTCAGGTCCGGCGGTGCCGACCAGGCGGTCCGATTTCCGCGTGCCGGTGAGGGTGGCCTGGATGCCGCGGCAGGTCGCCGGCAGCGGCGGCGCGGTCACCGTGGTCGAGGCCTGTGCCTGGTCGTTGACCGCGACCGGGTCGTCCTCGACGCTGTCGACCGAGGCGGTGTTGGAGATCGTGCCCACTTTCTTCGGCCGCACCTGGATCGTCACCGTCGCCGCGTTGGCTTTGGTGGGGTCGGCGGCCAGGCTGCCGAGCGAGCAGTTGACGTTTTTCCCTTTGTGTTGACAGGTCCCGCCGGCGACAGTGGCGGAGAGGAAGTCGACGCGACCGGGCAAGCGATCGCTGACGGTCACGCCGGTCGCCTCGGCGGGCCCCAGGTTCGCCACCTGGATCGTGTAGGTCAGCGTCGCACCGATGGTGACCGGGTCGGGGCTGTCGCTCTTGGTGACGCTCAGGTCGGCGAGCTCGCCCGGCGCGGTCTCCGCCGCCGGCGCGTAGAGCAGCACGGCAACCAGCCCGCCAAGCGCCAGGAGGGTCACGAGCGTCTGCCTGCCGGCTCTCACCTGCACGCGCTCTCGCTACCCGCTCCGGCAGCCCGCTTAAACGGTTTCCGTGGCTTCCGCCGCTCGTCTCCCCTGCCTTCGTCGCTCGTTTAGAGAGCGCCACATCCGGGAATTTCCTGTGCATCCCTGAAATCCGTCCGCCCGATGGGGCGGACGATGGAGGACGAGAGATTGACACTCCGGACGGCGATCGCGGCTCTCGTGGCCCTCGGCGCGGCGACGATCGCGGCCGGTGTTGCCGGCGGCTGCGGAGAGGACTCCCAGGCCGGCGCCCCGACCCTGACCTGGTTCGTCGCGATCCAGCCGGGCGGGACGATCGAGGAAGTCTCGAAACGCTGCTCGGAGGAATCGAAAGGCCGCTACGAGGTTGAACCGGAATTCCTGCCGACCGAAGCGAGCCAGCAGCGCGAACAGCTCGTCCGTCGGCTCGGCGCCGACGACCCCTCGATCGACATCGTCGGCATGGACGTGATCTGGACCGGCGAGTTCGCCAACGCCGGCTGGGTCGAGGAGTGGACGGGACCTCTGAAGCAGCAGGTCACCAAAGGCGTCTTCCCCGGCGTGATCGAGACCGCCTCCTTCGAGGGCAAGCTCTACGCCGCGCCGTTCAACACCAACACGCAGCTGCTCTGGTACCGCAAAGACCTGGTCAAACAGCCGCCGCGCACCTGGGACGAGATGATCGACCAGGCCGAACGGCTCGGCCGGGCCGAGGGCGGCACGATCCAGGTCCAGGCCAACCGGTACGAGGGCTTCACGGTCTGGGCCAACGCGCTGATCGAGAGCGCCGGCACCCAGCTCCTCTCCGGGCCCGAGACGGTCGACCTCGCCGAGGGCCCCACGGTGCGGGCGCTGGAGACGATCGGCCGCTACGCGAACTCCTCGGCCGCCCCGACCGGCCTCTCGACGTCCACCGAGGACACCTCGCGGCTCGCCTTCGAGGCCGGCGACTCCGCCTTCATGACCAACTACACGTTCGCCTACGCCAGCGCCCAGGCCGAAGCGCCCGAGATCGGCAAGAAAATGGGCTACGCCCGCTTCCCGGGTATCGACGCCGGCCGGCCGAGCAAACCCCCGCTGGGCGGCTTCAACCTCGCGGTCAGCGCCTTCTCCGAGAACAAGGACGTCGCCTTCGAGGCGGCCGCCTGCCTGGCCAACGGGCAGAGCCAGCTGACCGCGACGAAGCTGGACGGGCTGCCGCCCTCGCGCTCCGACCTCTACTCGACCAAGACGGTCACCGAGGCCTACCCCGGCTTCGCCGAGCTGGTCAGGGAATCGATCGAGGACGCCGGGCCCCGGCCCGCGAGCGCCGCCTACCAGGACGTCAGCCTCGCGGTGCAGCGCTCGCTGCACCCGCCGAGCAAGATCGATCCCGCCGACGCGCAGTCGGTCTACGAGGAGCTGCGCTCGAACCTCGAAGACGCGGTCAACCGGGAAGGGCTGCTCTGATGGAGGCGAGCGCACAGCGGGGCCCGGCGCCGGTAAGCGAGCGCACCCGCTCGGAGCGGCGCCTCGCCTGGATGCTCTGCGCGCCGGCGGTGATCGCGATGCTCGCCGTCACCGCCTACCCGATCGTCTACGCGGTCGTCCTCTCGGTGCAGCAGATCGACCTGCGCTTCCCCGACGAGGGCGGCTTCGTCGGCCTCGACAACTACGCCTCGGTGCTCAGCTCCGACCTCTGGTGGACCGACGTCTTCAACACCGTCTTCCTCACCCTCGTCTCGGTTTCGATCGAGCTGGTGCTGGGGATGATCATCGCGCTGGTCATGTACCGGGCGATCTTCGGCCGCGGCGCGATCCGCACCGCCGTCCTGATCCCCTACGGGATCATCACGGTGGTCGCGGCCTTCTCCTGGCAGTTCGCCTTCGCCCCCGACAGCGGCTTCGTCAACAACCTGCCGCTGATCTCCGACGAAATGGACTGGTTCGGCGAGCGCTTCAGCTCCTTCGCCGTGATCATCATGGCCGAGGTCTGGAAGACGACGCCCTTCATGGCGCTGCTGCTGCTGGCCGGGCTGGTGACGATCGACACCCAGCTCTACGAGGCGGCGAAGGTCGACGGGGCGACCGCTTGGCAGCGCTTCACCCGCATCACCCTGCCGCTGATGAAGCCGGCGATCCTCGTCGCGCTGCTCTTCCGCACCCTCGACGCCTTCCGCGTCTTCGACACGATCTTCATCATGACCGCCGGTGCGCAGGACACCGAATCGGTCTCGATCCTCGGCTTCAACCAGCTGATCTCACGGCTCAACCTGGGGCTCGGCTCCGCCGTCTCGGTGCTGATCTTCGTCTGCGTGCTGGCGATCGCGACGTTCTACGTGCGCGTGCTGGGCACCCGGGTGGAGGAAGGGCGACCGGGGAGCTGACGATGGAACGGGGAAGCCGCGAGTACGTCCTCTGGAGCATCGGCATCGTCGTCGTGCTCGCCTTCGCGCTGATCCCGGTGCTGTGGCTGATCTCGCTCTCGCTGAAGCCGACCGAAGCGGTCGCCGACGGGCGCTTCATCCCCAGCGAGATCTCCTTCGAAAACTACGAAACCCTGTTCGAAGGCGGGGTCGACGACAGCCCCTTCATCAAACCGCTGATCAACTCGATCCTGATCGCGCTCTCGACCACGGTGATCTCGATCGTGCTCGCCTCCTTCGCCGCCTACGCGATCGCCCGGCTCGAGTTCCCCGGCAAGCGGCTGATCCTCGCCGGGGCGCTCGCGATCGCGATGTTCCCGCCGATCTCGACGATCGGGCCGCTGTTCGACATGTGGCGCTCGCTCGGCCTCTACGACACCTATCCGGGGCTGATCATCCCCTACCTGACCTTCTCGCTGCCGCTGGCGATCTACGCGCTCACCGCCTTCTTCCGCGAGATCCCCTGGGAGCTCGAGCAAGCGGCTCAGGTCGACGGCGCGACGCCCTTCCAGGCCTTCACCAAGGTGATCGCGCCGCTCGCCGCGCCGGGCATGTTCACGGCGGCGATCCTCGTCTTCATCTTCGCCTGGAACGACTTCCTCTTCGCGATCTCGCTGACCTCCTCGGACGCGTCGCGGACGGTGCCGGCGGCACTCGCCTTCTTCACCGGCGAGTCCTCGTTCACCGAACCGACCGGCAGCATCGCGGCCGCTGCCGTCGTCGTCACCGTGCCGATCATCGTCTTCGTCCTCTTCTTCCAGCGCCGCATCGTCTCCGGCCTGACGGCGGGGGCGGTCAAGGGATAAGGAGCTACCGATGGCAGAGATAACCCTCGATGGAGTGAGCAAGGTCTTCGACGACGGCACCGAAGCCGTTAAGGAGATGGACCTGGAGATCGGCGACGGCGAGTTCATGATCCTCGTCGGCCCCTCGGGCTGCGGCAAGTCGACGGCCCTGCGGATGATCGCCGGGCTCGAGGACATCTCCCGCGGGGAGGTGAAGATCGGTGGCGATGTCGTCAACGACCGCGCGCCGAAGGACCGCGACATCGCGATGGTCTTCCAGAACTACGCCCTCTACCCGCACATGACCGTGCGCGAGAACATGGGCTTCGCGCTGAAGCTGGCCGGGGTCGAGAAGGAGGAGATCGAAAGCAAGGTCGAGGGGGCGGCGGAGACGCTCGACCTGACCCAACACCTCGACCGCCGCCCAGCCAACCTCTCCGGCGGGCAGCGCCAGCGAGTGGCGATGGGCCGAGCGATCGTGCGCGACCCGAGGGCCTTCCTGATGGACGAGCCGCTCTCCAACCTCGACGCGAAGCTGCGCGTGCAGATGCGCACCGAGGTGGCGAAACTGCAGTCGCGGCTGGAGACGACGACCGTCTACGTCACCCACGACCAGGTCGAGGCGATGACGCTCGGCGATCGGGTGGCGGTGATGCGGGCAGGCCTCCTGCAGCAGGTCGGCACGCCGGCCGAGCTCTACGACGACCCGGTCAACCTCTTCGTCGCCGGCTTCATCGGCTCGCCGGCGATGAACTTCATGCCGGCCGAGATCGAGGGCGGGCGGGTGCGCCTGCCGATCGGCGACGCCGACCTGCCCGACGAGGCACGCGGGCGCGCCGACGGAAAGGTCGTCGCCGGGCTGCGCCCGGAGAGCTTCGAAGACGCCTCGATGGTCGACGACGAGCTGAAGCGCGGCCGCGGGGTCGAGATCGAGGCCGAGATCGACCTGGTCGAGTCGCTCGGCTCGGACCTCTACGCCTACTTTCACGTCGAGTCCGAAGGGGTCGAGTCCGAGCAGCTCGCCGACCTGGCCGAAGAGAGCATCGGCGAAACCGGCGCGGCGAGCCTGCGCGAGGGCGAGGAGCAGATCGTCGCCAGGCTCGACCCGGCGAGCGGGATCAGGCGTCGCGAGCGGGCTCGGCTCTGGGCCGATACGTCGAAGCTGCACCTCTTCGACCCCGAGAGCGGCGAGAGCCTGGCTCGGCGGGGCGGGGCCGAGCCCGCTGCTACCCTGCCGGAGTAGGCAGTCTGCCTGCGCGTCACGTCCTTCTCCAACGCGAGGAAAGCGGGCTTTGACTCCGCCCCAGGGGCAGCAGATAGATCGCGATTCGCCGCGCGAGGAATGCGGCGTCTTCGGCATATACGCGCCCGGCCACGACGTCGCCCGCCTCGCCTACTTCGGCCTCTACGCGCTGCAGCACCGCGGCCAGGAGTCGGCCGGGATCGCCACCTGCGAGGGCGGCCACATCACCACGATGCGGGACTCGGGGCTCGTCTCCCAGGTCTTCGACGAGGAGAAGCTGCGCGCGCTGGAGGGCGACATGGCGATCGGCCACGTGCGCTACTCGACCACCGGCGGCGGCTCGTGGGAGAACGCGCAGCCGGTCTGGCGCGACGACGGGCGCGAGCTGGCGCTGGCCCACAACGGCAACCTGACCAACGCGGTCGAGCTGTGGAACGAGCTGAAGGAGGGCGGGATCGCCTTCCGCGGCACCTCGGACTCGGAGATCATCGCGGCGCTGATCTCCTCCCACGAGGGCAAGCTGGTCGAGGACGCGGTCACTGACGTGATGCCGCGCCTGCAGGGCGCCTACTCGACCGTCGTGATGACCAAGCGCGCGATCGTCGCCTTCCGCGATCCGCACGGCGTGCGACCGCTCTCGCTGGGGCGGCTGGGCGAGCGCTTCGTCGTCGCCTCGGAGAGCTGCGCCTTCGACATCGTCGGCGCCGAGCTGCTGCGCGAAGTGCGGCCGGGGGAGATGGTCTCCCTGACCGAGCGCGGCCTCGAGACGCGCCAGGTGGTCAAAGCCGGCCGTCCCGCCCACTGCGTCTTCGAGCACATCTACTTCTCCCGCCCCGACAGCCGGCTCGAGGGCAAGGTGCTGCAGCAGGTTCGCGGTCGGATGGGCGAGATCCTCTGGGACGAGGCGCCGGTCGACGCCGACCTGGTGATCTCGGTGCCCGACTCCGGCAACCCGGCGGCGGCGGGGTTCGCCCGCGCCTCGGGGCTACCGCGCGACGACGGGCTGATCAAGAACCGCTACGTCGCCCGCACCTTCATCCAGCCCGGGCAGGAGCTGCGCAAGCGCGGCCTGCGGCTCAAGTTCAACCCGCTGCCGGAGATAATCGCCGGCCGGCGGATTGTCGTCGTCGACGACTCGATCGTGCGCGGCAACACGACCCGGCAAATCGTCGGCATTCTGCGCGACGCCGGCGCCAGCGAGGTGCACCAGCGGATCTAGGCGCCGCCGATCCGCCACCCCTGCCACTACGGAGTCGACATGTCGACCCGCGAGGAGATGATCGCCCACGAACGCACGATCGAGGAGATCGCCGACGAGCTGGGCGCCGACTCGCTCGCCTACCTCTCGATGGAGGGCGTCTACGAGGCGGTGGGGACCCCGCCCGAGGACCACTGCGACGCCTGCTTCACCGGGCGCTACCCGCTGGGGGACCCCGAGGAGGCGAATGGCAAATTCGCCCTCGAGAACGTGGCTGTGGTCCCCGCCGGCGGCTAGGGCGTCAGCTCGGCGACGATCTCCGCGGCGGGGCGGATCTCGTCGATGCGCGCGACCGTCTCGCCCGCGTAGAGCGGGCCGGTGTCGACCAGCTCGGGCGGGCCGTCGTCGGTCGCGGCCAGCGGCGGCAGCGGCTCGTCGGAGCCGCTTTCAGTGGCGCCGTTCGGGACCACGCGGTGAGGCGCCTCCGGCCAGCCGAGGCCGAACAGCTCGGTGAGGATCGTCTCCTCGGCGCCGAGCAGGCGGCGCTTGTACTCGGCGTGGGCGCGGCTCTCCTCGGAGAGCAGGAAGCGGGTGCCGGCGGCGGCGGCGCTCGCTCCGGCGTCGAGCGCGCGGCGCACGTCCTCGCGCGCGGCGATCCCGCCGGCCAGGAGCAACGGAAAGTCGTCCGGCAGCGCCGCCCGGGCGCGCTCGAGCAGCTCGAGCGACGGCAGCTCGCCGCGGACGTGGCCGCCAGCCTCGACGCCCTGGACGATCGCCGCGTCGGCGCCGGCAGCGTAGGCCGCCTGCGCCTCCTCGACCGAGCCGCACTGGTGGATCCAGGCGCCAGCGGCGGCCAGGCGCTTCGGCGCGCCCCAGAAGGTGACGACGACGTCGGCGCCGGCCGCCGCCTCGAACCAGCTCCGCTCGGCGAAGGGGAGCAGCAGGTTGACCGCGATCGGCCTCTCGGTCAGCGACCGCGCCGCGGCCAGCTCCTCTGCGATCGCCTCCGGGCCGAGCACGGCGATCGTCCCCAGCCCGCCGGCCTCGGACACCGCCACGGCCAGCTCGTGCCGGCTGATGCCCCCGCCCATGCCCGCCTGGACGACGGGGGTCGCCAGGCCGAGGTTTTCGAGAAAGGTCACGCCGCGATAATGCCAGTGTGGAAGCCGGCTTCAAGCTCGTCGTGCTCGCCTCGGGGTCGGGGACCAATCTCCAGGCGATCCTCGACACGCTGCACGGGCGCGAGGGGATCGAGGTGGTCGGCGTCGGCTCCGACAAGCCCGAGGCGCGGGCGCTGGAGCGGGCGCGCGCGGCGGGGGTCGAAGCCGCGGTCTTCCCGCGCGAGGACTTCGCCGGCCGCGAAGCGCGCGACGTCGCCATGGCCGAGTGGATCGAGGGGCGCGGCGCCGACCTGGTCGTCCTCGCCGGCTACATGCAGCTCCTCTCCCCCGCCTTCGTCGCCCGCTTCCGATACCGCGTCGTCAACGTCCACCCGGCGCTGCTGCCGGCCTTCCCCGGACTCGACGCGATCGGGCAGGCGCTCGACGCCAGGGTCGAGACGACCGGCGTGACCGTCCACTTCGTCGACGAGGGCGTCGACACCGGGCCGCCGATCCTGCAGCGCGAGGTGCCGGTGCCGCCGGGGCGCGACCGGGGCGAGCTGGAGGAGGCGATCCACGCGGTCGAGCACGAGCTCTACTCGGAGGCGATCGGCATGATCGCCAGGGGCATGGTTAGGATCGACGCGAGCGACCCCCGGGTCGTCCTGACCGATGAGTGAGGCTCCCGCAGACACCCGATCCGAGGCCGTCGCCGATGGTGCGATCCGGGTGCGCCGGGCGCTGATCTCGGTCTCCGACAAGACCGGCGTCGCCGACTTCGCCAAGACGCTGGCCGGCGCCGGGGTCGAGATCCTCTCGACCGGTGGGACCGCGAGCGCGCTGCGCGAGGCGGGACTCGAGGTCACCGACGTATCCGAGTTCACCGGCCAGGAGGAGATCCTCGGCGGCCGGGTGAAGACGCTGCACCCGCGGCTGCATGCGGCGCTGCTGGCGCGGCGCTCCGACCCCGAGCACATGGCGACGCTGGAGCGCGAGGGGATCGAGCCGATCGACCTCGTCTGCGTCAACCTCTACCCCTTCGAGCAGACCGTCGCCGGCCATGAGGTCGACCCCGAGGTCGCGGTCGAGAACATCGACATCGGCGGGCCGACGATGATCCGCGCCGCGGCCAAGAACCACGAGGGCGTCGCCGTGATCGTCAAGCCGGAGTCCTACGACGCGGTCTGCGCCGAGCTGGAGGAGTCGGGTGGCGAGATCTCCGCCTCGACCAGCCACTGGCTCGCCAACGAGGCCTTCGCCCAGATCGCCCGCTACGACGCGGCGATCAGCCGCTGGTTCTCGACCTCCTACGAGGACTACCCGGAGCACCTCACGATTTCCTACGAGAAGGAGCTCGACCTCTCCTACGGCGAGAACCCCCACCAGCGCGCCGCGCTCTACTCGGAGGTCGGCCTGCGCAGCCACGTCCTCTCCGGGGTGGCGAAGCTGCACGGCAAGGCGCTCTCCTTCAACAACGTGCTCGACCTCGACTCGGCGCGGCGGCTGAACGAAGACTTCGAGCCACCGGCCTGCACGATCGTCAAGCACAACAATCCCTGCGGCGCGGCGATCGGCGAGAACGCGCTCGACGCCTACCGCAAGGCACTCGCCTGCGACCCGGTCTCGGCCTACGGCGGGGTGATCGTCCTCAACCGAGCGATCGGCGTCGAGCTGGCGGAAGCGCTGCACGAGAACTTCGTCGAGGTGCTGTTCGCCCCCGGCTTCGAGGACGGCGCGCTCGAGGTCCTGCAGCAGAAGGAGGCGATCCGCATCCTCTGCGACGAGGAGCGGCGCGTGGCCGACCCGAGCGAACGCGATGTCAAGCGGGTCCGCGGCGGACTGCTGGTCCAGGACCGCGACGGCGACCCCGAGCCACGCGAGATCATCGAGACGGTCACGAGGACGCAACCGAGCGAGCAGCAGTGGGACGACCTGCTCTTCGCCTGGACCGTGGTGCGCCACGTCCGCTCCAACGCGATCGTGCTCGCCAAGAGGGGTGCGACGCTGGGCATCGGCGCCGGCCAGATGAGCCGCGTCGATTCGGTCCGCCTCGCCGTCGAGAAGTGCCGCGACGCGCGCGGCGAGGAGGCTGATTCGCTGCTGGCCGGCGCGGCCGTCGCCTCAGATGCCTTCTTCCCCTTCGCCGACGGCCCCCAGGCGGCGATCGACGCCGGCGCCGACTGCGTGATCCAGCCCGGCGGCTCCAAACGCGACGCCGAGGTGATCGAGGCCTGCGACGCCGCCGCCATCCCAATGGTCTTCACGAAGCACCGGCATTTCAGACACTGAGGCGCCGAGCGCGGATCAGGTCAGCTGCTTCTGGGCCTCGGTTGCCCGGCGGACGTGGTCGCAGACTTCCTCGGGGGTCTCCGCAGTGAGCAGCAGCTCTTTGTCGTCCGGAGAGATCAGGACCTCGCCGATCCGCGCCGAGCCGAAGACGGAGACGCCGTCGTCGCGCATAGCGTCGAAGCGGGCGGCGGGAATGTAGCGGGCCTTCGCTCACATCTGCCTAGCAGAACACATTTCTCGATCAGCCTAGAGCAGGCCCAAATAGCCGGCGCTGCGAAGCTCGGCCAGCGTCACCATCAGTGTCCGCGGCGCAGTGCTGAGGTTGCGAAAACCGAAACGCTCGTAGAAGTCCGCCGCCGCCTCGTCGATCGCATGCACGACTACCGCTCGTACGGCGACCTCCCGTGCGGCTCGGCATATCCGTTCGAACGCATCGTTGAGCAGGGACGCGCCAAGCCCCTTCCCCTGCCTGCGCTCGTCCACGGCGAGGCGGGCGAGGATTGGCTCAAGCGCCGCCCACCAATTGCGTGAGATCAACCAAGCCCATACACTCGCCCGGGTGGCGCAAACTCGGCCATAAATAGGCGCCGCAACAGGGAGGGAGAATGACCGGGTTGGAGGTCGCCAAAGTCGCCGGATCCGCGGCAGGGGTCGTGGCGCTGGCTTGGAACATCACCCGATATGCCTTGGACCGTCGTGTCTCGCTCCGCGTTACCGCTAAATCCGAGCATCGGGCTTCAGACGGCATACGGGTCGAGGTTCGCAATCGCAGCCCGGTGCGCTCGGTGAAAGTTCGAGACTTCGAGGTACTGCACAAGCAGAGCATTTTCAAGCGTCGCGTGGCCGAGAAGGCCGGACCATTCATGGAACCGAAGACTCCCTGGCACATCGGACCAGATGACGACCAGAATGGATGGGTTGACCTGCAGGCCGTAGATGGCAGCAACATGGTCCCCGGGACGGCCAAGTGGGACTTCTCAAAGCGCGTCAGGGTCCGCCTGGTGCTGACCAGCGGCCGAGGAGCCATCTCGCGCCGCTACAAGATCGTCAGAACGCCATGAGCAAAGCGCCACAAGGTGACCAGCCCCTGGCGATGATTGAAAGTGAGCGCTTCGCCAGCCAAATGGCGGAGCTCAACACGGAGGCGCGAGGGTTGATCTGGAGATCGTTGAATCGGGCCCGAGAAGGAAAACCGACCCCCGGCGTTGAGAAGCCCTGGGATGGGGACTGGCTGCTTTGGCCCTGCGGGAGCCATCGGGTCCTCCTCAGGCAGTTGGCATCCGCGGAGGTCGAGGCCGTTACGGGAGAACCTGGCGAAGGCATCTTTCTGATGGCGATAGAGCCATCGCCGATTTAAACGCGGATCGCACGAATTGGCGCCTGGCTAATGTCAGACAAAGGTCAGCTTGCCTTGACATTGTCTGACAAATGCCCGACAATGTCGAAGCTAAGTTCAAAGGAGGTCCGTCATGGGCACCGTCAATATGCGCGAGCTCTCGCGCAACACCAAATCGGTCATCGAGGAGGTTGTCAGGTCTGGCAGGCCTGCCATCGTCATGATCAACGGCAGGCCGCAAGCGGCTGTAACGCCTCTCATCGGCGCGGTTGAGGCTGCCGAGGAGCACCTCCTCCGCAATGCGCCTGTCCATATCCAGGCGGCAATCCGCGAGGGAGAAGCAGACCTCATCGGCGGGCGCGCCTCGCTGGTCGACGATTCCGCATTCGAAAACGCCGAGGAGGAAGAGCAACAGTCCAGCGACGAGGTAATCGCTACCCTGGCCGATCGGCTCGATACTGCGCAGCTGGTGGATGCGATCCGTTCGGCCTCCAGCGATCCCGATGCCGTGAGGGAAGTGCGCGAGGCGCTCGCGCGAGGCGACGTCTTTGCGATAGGAAACGCCGCGGGGGACCTTTCAGCTCCGGGGAGAGGGGCGGAAAGCGACATCGTCACCTATGCCGACGGGGAGAAGGGGGACGTTTTGATGCCAGTCTTTACGAAGGTAGACGTCATGCGTTCCGCCCTGCTCCGCAATCCCGCCTGGCAGTCGCTGGACGTTCTCCTGGTAAACGGGAAGGAGCTGGTGCAGAACGTAGACCCCGACGTGACGATCATCATCGATCCCTTGTCCGAGCTGGAGTTTCGAGTCCCTCCCTCAGACCGTCGCACGGTAGTGGCAGAGCAGCCCATCGTTGCCGCCGCGAAGCTCGTCGGCGCATAACGCAGCGGTTGCCGTCAAAGTGCCCCCGGCGGGATTCGAACCCGCGCCGCGCGGCTTAAAAGGCCGCCGCTCTAACCAACTGAGCTACAGGGGCGTGGTTGCCCATGGTAGATGGCGGCGGCGGAGTTAGGACAGCTCGGGCAGGCCCTCCTCGGGGGTAGAGGCCTCGGCGTGGGTGCGGCGGGGGATGCGGCCGGCGCGGCGGGCGGCGTAGCCGGCCTCGACCCCGGCGCGCAGGGCGCGGGCCATCGTCGCCGGGTCGGCGGCGCCGAAGATC
>DATDBO010000069.1:0-2595 GCA_036524775.1 Solirubrobacterales bacterium | reverse complement strand
ATTGTGGCAGTCGATCTTGGGCTCGTCGATGATTGACATTTTCGCTCCTAACCGGATCACCGGAGAGTAGGCCCTAGCCGGCATGGCACGGCACAGCCCATCAGTCACGCAGGGTGCACGGCAAACCATGGCGGGTGATTTAGAAATGCCTAACGAAGACAAGCGAAGTAAGTTCGACCACCGATTCACTTGGATGCTTCGCACCCGCTAGGCAGAAGCGATGCGCGGTTTCGCCTGATTTTTATCGCCCCTGGATTGGAATTCTTTGGTATATACAGGGGTTTCCCCTCGACTCTCCGACTTGAGGCGTTGCGCCGGATCGGCGAGCTCTATGCCATCGAGGCGGAGATCCGCGGCCGCCCACTATACGCTGCGTCACTGGCAGGGCTTGGTCCTGTTCCTCGAGGACGGCCGGCTCGAGCTGGATACGAACACCATCGAGCGGGCGATCCGGCCGATCGCCTTGGGGCGCAAGAACGCCTTGTTCGCCGGGTCCGATGGCGGGGCGTGCCACTGGGCGATCGTGGCCAGCCTGGTGGCGACCGCCAAGCTGAACGGGGTCGAGCCCTTGGCGTGGCTGACCGACGTGCTCGAGCGGATGGTCTCGGGCCGGACCAAAGCCCACGAGCTCGAAAAACTGTTACCCTGGGCCTGGAAGGCCGAGCGGCTCGCGGCCGCCGTCCAGGCCTGAACGCCATGACGTCAGACGACGCTTGCCCTGGCACCAGGATGCTGAACAATAGGGAGGATCGAGGTTCCTTGCGGGGAGAAGGCCGCCCAAACGGGCGGAAGTTCGGATCACGATCCCGAACCGGCACGCGGCGTAGCGCCTTCGGCCAAACTTCGGCTAGACTGTCGGCCGAAGGAAGCCCGGACGGTCCGAACAGGAGGAAACGACGTGGATATCGAGGCCTGGTTACGCGGCCTCGGTCTGGAGCTTTACGCCCAAGCGTTCCGCGACAACGCCATCGACGGCGAGATCCTGCCGAAGCTAACCGCAGACGACCTCAAGGACATCGGCGTCACCATCGTCGGCCACCGGCGCAGGATGCTCGAGGCGATCGCCACCCTGCGCGCCGCGGCCGAGCCGACGCCGTCCCCCGCGGCCGAGACCCGCCCCGCACCGACGCCCGATCCGCGACCCGCGTCGCCGCTCCAAGCCGAGCGCCGCCAGCTCACAGTCATGTTCATCGACCTCGTCGGCTCGACCGTGCTCTCGACGCGGCTCGATCCCGAGGAGATGGGCGAGGTCTTGCGCACCTATCAGGATGCGGTCGCGGGCGAGGTGCTGCGCTGGGAGGGTCATATCGCCAAGTTCATGGGCGACGGGGTGCTCGCCTATTTCGGCTGGCCCAAGGCGCACGAGGACGATGCCGAGAGGGCGGTCAGGGCCGGGCTCGCCATCACCGAGGCGGTCGCCGGGCTGCCCGCACGCGGCGGGGGGGCGTTGGCCGCGCGCTTGGGCATCGCGACCGGACTCGTCGTGGTCGGCGACCTCGTGGGCCAGGGCGCGGCGCGGGAGGAGGCCGTCGTGGGCGAGACCCCGAACCGCGCGGCGCGTCTGCAGCAGCTCGCCCGGCCCGGCACGGTCGTGGTCGGCGAGCCGACACGGCGTCTGGTCGGCAGCCTGTTCGAGCTCGAGGAGCTGCCGGCGCCCGCGCTCAAGGGCTTCGCCGGACCGCAGCGGGCCTACCTCGTGCTCGGCGAAGGTCTGGCCGAAAGCCGCTTCGAGGCGCTGCACGGGCTCGGCCTCACCCCGTTGGTCGGGCGCGAGCACGAGCTCGCGCTCCTCCTCGAGCGCTGGGACCAAGCCAAGGACGGCGAGGGCCAGGTCGTCCTGCTCGGCGGCGAGCCCGGCATCGGCAAGTCGCGCCTGCTGCGCGCCCTGCGCGAGCGGCTCGCCGACGAGCCCTGCCTGCCGCTCAGCCACTACTGCTCCCCGTTCCATCAGGCGAGCGCGCTCCACCCGGTGATCGACCTGCTCGAGCGGGCGGCGGGGTTCGCCCGCGACGACACCCCGGCGGGCAAGCTCGACAAGCTCGAGGCGCTGCTCGCGCGGGGCACGGCCGACTTGGCCGGGGCCGCGCCGCTCGTCGCCGCGCTCCTGTCCGTCCCGACCGCCGACCGCTATCCGCTCCTGGACCTCACCCCGCGACGGCAGAAGGAGCGCACGCTCGAGGTCCTGGTGGACCAGGTCGCGGGCCTGGCCAGGCGCGAGCCGGTGCTGGCGCTCTACGAGGACGTGCACTGGGCCGACCCGACCACGCTTGAGGCCCTGGACCTGGTGATCGACCGCGTGCGGACCTTGCGCGCGCTGGTGGTCGTCACCTTCCGGCCGGAGTTCGCGCCGCGCTGGACCGGGGACGCCCACGTCAACCTGCTCACCCTGAGCCGGCTCGGCCGGCGGCAGGGTGCCGCGATGGTGGAGCAGGTCACCGGTGGCAAGGCGCTGCCGCCGGAGGTGCTGGAGCAGATCGTGGAGCACACCGACGGGGTGCCGCTGTTCGTCGAGGAGCTGACCAAGGCGGTGCTCGAGCTGGGCCTGCTCGAGGAGGGGGCAGGGGGCTACACGCTCGCCGGGCCCCTGCCGCCGCT
>DATDBO010000068.1:0-7885 GCA_036524775.1 Solirubrobacterales bacterium | reverse complement strand
TCGTCGCGCGCGACGACGAAACCCACGCCGCCCTCCAGGAACTGGTGCGCGAGCGCGAGGTCGAGCGCGTCTACCTGGCCCTCGCGGGGGGTCGGCTCGGCTCGCGCACCGGGACGATCGACGCGCCGATCGGCCGGGCGGCGCGGCGGCGCACCCGCATGGCCGTTTCCGGCGCCGCCTCGCGCCAGGCGCGCACCCACTTCGAGGTGCTCGAGCTGCTCGCCGCCGAGACCTGGCTGGAGGCCACGCTGGAGACCGGGCGCACGCATCAGATCCGCGCCCACTTCGCCGCTATCGGCCACCCGCTGATCGGCGACGCGACCTACGGCGGCGCCGAGAAGTACGGGCTCGGCAGGCAGTTCCTGCACGCGCACAGGCTCGCCTTCGCCCACCCGACGAGCGGCGAGGCGATGTCCTTCCGCTCCGAGCTGCCGCCCGACCTGGCCGCGGCGCTCGCGCTCGCCCGCGCGGCCTGAGCAGCCACGCCGCACTACAATCCCGAGCCACTAGTTCGAAACCCGACCCCCGTCGTACCGACCCGGATCCTGACCGGCCGCAAGGCCGGTCCCCGGCGAGGGCGGTGGGCTTTCACCCCAAACCAAGGAGATTCGCGAGAGATGCCAGAGGCAGGCCTGAAAGAGCTGCTGGAGGCCGGGGTTCACTTCGGCCACCAGACCCGGCGCTGGAACCCGAAGATGCGGCGCTACATCTTCGGCGAGCTGGACGGGATCCACATCATCGACCTGGTCCAGACCGAGGTGCTGCTGGAGAACGCGCGCCGCTTCGCCGGCGAGCTGTCCAGCGGCGGCGGCACGGTGCTCTTCGTCGGCACCAAGAAGCAGGCCCGCGGGCCGGTCCAGGAATGGGCCGAGCGCTGCAAGATGCCCTACGTCAACCAGCGCTGGCTGGGCGGCCTCTTGACCAACTTCAACACGATCTCGCAGCGGATCTCCCGCCTGCACGAGCTGACCGGGTGGCAGGAGGAGGGCAAACTCGCCCTGCTGCCGACCAAGGAGCGGATGGGCATGGAGGCCGAGTTGGCCAAGCTCGAGTACAACCTCGGCGGCGTGCGGGACATGGACCGGCTGCCCGACGCGGTCTTCGTCACCGACCTGAAAACGGAGGAGATCGCGGTGCGCGAGGCGGTGCGGCTGCGGATCCCGATCATCGGCCTGGTCGACAGCAACTGCGACCCGACCCAAATCGACTACGTCGTGCCCGGCAACGACGACGCGATCCGCTCCTGCCAGCTGGTGATCGGCACGATCGGGTCCGCGATCGAGGAGGGCGCCGGCGCCTGGCGCGTGCAGGAGGAGCGTCGCCTCGCCGAGGAGATGGAACGGCGCAAAAAGGAGGAGGAAGAGCGCAAGAAGCGGGAGGAGGAAGAGAAGGCTCGCGTGGAGGCGGAGGAGGCGAAGAAGAAAGCCGCCGAAGAGGCCGCCGCGAAAAAAGCAGCTGAAGCGCCGCCGGTACAGCCAAAACCGCCGCAGGCTCAGGCCTCGCAGGCCGCGGGTCCTGTCGGCGCAGGGGACCCACCTCCCCCTGCGGTAGCTAAAGCTTCCTCGGGGGAGGCCCCCCCTACGCCGCCACCCGCGGGTGAGGCGCCTAAAGAGACGGCTGCCCCACCCAAAGAGGAGGGCTCCAAATGAGCGTCTCTGCCGCGGATGTGAAGGCGCTGAGGGACCGGACGGGGGCGGCGATGATGGATTGCAAAGCTGCGCTCGCCGAGTCGGAGGGGAACGTGGATCGCGCTATTGAGATCCTGCGCGTTAAGGGTCAAGCCTCTGCCGCCAAGCGGGAAGGGCGGGGGACGAGCGAGGGGGTCGTCGCCTCCTACATCCACGCCAACGACAAGGTCGGGGCGATGGTCGAAGTGCAGTGCGAGACCGACTTCGTCGCCCGCAACGAGGACTTCAAGGCGTTCGCCTACGAGGTCGCCCTGCACGTCGCCGCCACCGCGCCCACCTACGTCTCCGCCGAGGAGATCCCGGCGGAGGAGCGCGAAGCCGAGAAGCGCGTCTTCGAGGAGAAGGCACGCGAGGACGGCAAACCGGATGACGTGGTCGAGAAGATCGTCGAGGGCCAGCTCGCCAAGTGGGCGAAGGAGGTGGCGCTGCTCGACCAGGCGCACGTCAACGCCGAGAAGCACGACTCGAAGTCGATCGAGGAGCTGCGCCAGGAGTTGGCCGCGAAGACCGGCGAGAACGTCCGCGTCGCCCGCTTCGCCTACTTCCGCGTCGGCGAGGGCGATTGACCGAGCCCGACCCCAAGTTCACCCGCATCCTCCTCAAGCTCTCGGGGGAGGCGCTGATGGGGGAGCGCGAGCACGGCACCGACGCCGTCGAGGTCGAGCGGATCGCCCGCCAGGTGGCCGCCGTGCGGGGGCGTGGGGTCGAGGTGGCGATCGTCGTCGGTGCCGGCAACATCTACCGCGGCCTGCAGGGGGCGGCGGCGGGGATGGACCGCGCCACCGGCGACTACATGGGCATGCTCGCCACGGTGCTCAACGCGCTCACCCTGCAGGACGCGCTGGAGAAGATCGGCGAGCACACCCGCGTGCTCTCGGCGATCGACGTCAAGGAGGTCGCCGAGCCCTACATCCGCCGGCGCGCGATGCGCCACCTCGAGAAGGGCCGCGTGGTGATCTTCGCCGCCGGCACCGGCAACCCGTTCTTCACCACCGACACGGCGGCGGCGCTGCGCGCACTCGAGATCCACGCCGAAGCGATCCTGATGGCCAAGAACGGGGTGGAGGGCGTCTACGACTCCGACCCGGCGGAGAACCCCGAGGCCGAGTTCATCCCCGCGATCGGCCACCGCGAGGCGATCGAGCGCGGCCTCAAGGTGATGGACTCGACCGCGCTCTCGCTCTGCGTGGACAACGACCTGCCGATCTACGTCTTCAACATGGGCGACGAGAGCAACATAGATAGGATCGTCGCCGGCGAGAAGGTCGGCACGCTGGTCTCCAGCGCCGCCGCCTAGAAACGGAGAGGACCTGGTGGAGCTGATCGACGAGCTGCTCAAGGACGCCGAAGACCGCATGCGCAAGTCGGTCGAGTCGAGCCGTGGCGAGCTCGCCACGGTGCGCACCGGGCGCGCCTCGCCGCATCTGCTCGACCGCATCGTGGTCGACTACTACGGCTCGCAGACCCCGCTCAAGCAGCTCGCCAACGTCGCCACCTCCGACGCTCGCCTGCTCACCGTGATGCCCTTCGACAAGGGCTCGATCGGCGAGATCGAGAAGGCGATCCAAGAGTCCGACGTCGGCCTGACGCCGAGCAACGACGGCTCGGTGATCCGCCTGCAGGTGCCCGAGCTGACCGAGGAGCGCCGGCGCGAGATGGTCAAGGTCGTCCACGGCGTCGCCGAGGACGGCCGCGTAGCCGTGCGCAACATCCGCCGCGACACGATGCAGGACCTGCGCGAGCTGAAGAAAGAGGGCGATGCCGGCGAGGACGACGAGCGCCGCGCCGAGGCAGCCCTGCAGAAGCAGACCGACGCAGCGATCGCCGAGATCGACGAGGCCCTGAAGGGGAAGGAAGAGGAGATCCTCGAGGTGTGACCGCCTCCGCGCGGTACGTCGCGATCATCACCGACGGCAACGGGCGTTGGGCCGAGCAACGGGGCCTGCCGGTCGTCGAGGGGCACAGGGCCGGCGCCGACACGGTCAAGGCGCGGCTGCGCGACGCGGTCGAGCTGGGGATCGAGGAGCTGACCGTCTTCTCCTTCTCGACCGAGAACTGGTCGCGGCCGGCGGAGGAGGTCGAGGGCCTGATGCGGATGTTCGGCGAGCGGATCGACGCCGAGACCCCGGAACTCGACGCCGAAGGCGTGCGGATGCGCTTCGTCGGCCGCCGCGAGGGCGTCGCTGCGGAGCTGGTCGAGAAGATGCGCCAGGCGGAGGAGAGGACGGCCGGCAACGACCGGATCGCGCTCTTCGTCGCCTTCAACTACGGCGGCAGGGCGGAGATCGTCGACGCGGCGCGAAGCTTCGACGGCGACTCGGAGGAAGACTTCCGCCGGCACCTCTACGCGCCCGAGATGCACGACCCGGACCTCCTGATCCGCACCAGCGGCGAGCAGCGGGTTTCCAACTACCTGCTCTGGCAGTGCGCCTACTCGGAGCTGGTCTTCCGCGAGGAGCTCTGGCCGGACTTCGACCGCGCCGCCCTGGAGGCCTCGCTGCGCGAGTTCGAGGCGCGGCGCCGGCGCTTCGGGGCGAGGACCTGAGATGGAGTCCGGCGAGGGCAGGGAGGAGGGGCGCCGGCGCGGCTTCGAGTTCGATCACGCGGTCGACCTCTTCGAAGGACTCGACGACGAGCCGGTCGCGGAGGAGCCCGAGCGACCGGCCTCGCGGCCGCCGCGCCGGCGCAGCCCCCTGCGCGGCGAGACCGCGCGCCGGGTCCTCGTCGCGATCCCTTGGATCGCCTTCGCGATCGCGATCGTCGTCCTCGGCGGGCCGGTCTTCGCCCTGGCGATGGTCGCGATCGGCCTGCTCTGCCTGCGCGAGTACTTCCTGATGACCGCCGAGCTCCGGCCGGTGCAGGCGGCCGCCTACCTCGCCGTCGTCGCGATGATCGCCGCCGCTTACTTCGGCACCGCCTTCAACGTCCTCCTCCTCGCGACCGCGTCCTTCCCGCTGCTCTTCGTCTTCGGTGCCCGGCGCCGGCCGCGCGAGGGAGTCGTCGCCTCGATGGGGGTGACGGTGCTCGGCGCCGCCTGGATCGGCCTGCCCCTCGTCCACGCCGTGCTGCTGCGCGAGCTGCCCGACCACGGTGCGGCGCTGCTGATCGACGTCCTCGTCGGCACCTTCGCCACCGACACCGGCGCCTACGCGACGGGGCGGATGTTCGGCTCGCACCGGATCGCCCCCGACCTCTCGCCGAACAAGACGATCGAGGGCCTGGTCGGGGGTTTCCTGATCGGCACGATGGCCTTCTGGTTCGCCGGCCTCTACCAGGACTGGCTCTCGGGGGTCGACGCGCTGATCATCGGCGCCGCCGTGGCAGCGATCGGGCCGGTGGGGGACCTCTTCGCCTCGATGGTCAAGCGCGACCTCGGCCGCAAGGACACGGGACGGCTGTTCGGCCCGCACGGCGGCCTGCTCGACCGCCTCGACGCGGTCTTCTTCACGATCGTCGTCGGCTACTACCTCTCGGTCCAGCTGGTGTACTGAGCGGGAGGGATCGGCCGGGCGCCCTCCCTATGCTCTGTCGCCGATGAAGAAGCTGGTCATCCTCGGCTGCAGCGGCTCGATCGGCACGCAGGCGCTCGAGATCGTCGCCGCTTCCGACGAGCTGCAGGTCGTCGGGCTCGCCGCCCACTCGAGCTGGGAGGGCGCTGTCGAGCAAGCTCGGCAGCACGGCGTGCCCGCCTTGGCGCTCGCCGATGCCGACGCGGCCGAGCGAGCCCGCTCTGCCTGGGACGGCCGCGTGCTCGTCGGCGAGGAGGGGGTGCGTGAGCTGATCGCCGACTCAGGCGCCGACCTCGTCCTCAACGGCATGGTCGGCGCGGCGGGCCTCGGCCCGACCGTGGTCGCCCTCGGCGCGGGGATCGACGTCGCTCTCGCCAACAAGGAGAGCCTGGTGATCGGCGGCGAGCTGACCACGGCCCTCGCCGAAGCGACCGGGGCGCGACTGCTGCCGGTCGACTCCGAGCACTCGGCCCTCTTCCAGCTGATCGGGGCGGAGCAGCCGGGGACGATCGAGCGACTCGTCCTCACCGCCTCCGGCGGGCCTTTCCGCGGCCGCACCGACCTCGCCGGCGTCAGCGTCGAGGACGCGCTGGCCCACCCGACCTGGCGGATGGGCGGGCGGATCACGATCGACTCGGCGACGCTGATGAACAAGGGCTTCGAGGCGATCGAGGCGCACCACCTGTTCGGCGTGCCCTACGAGCGAATCGCGGTCGTCGTCCACCCGCAATCGATCGTCCACTCTCTGGTCGACCTCAACGACGGCGCCACGCTGGCCCACCTCGGCTATCCCGACATGCGCGTGCCGATCTCCTACGCGCTGCACTTCCCCGAGCGGGCCGACGTCGCGGTGCCACGGCTCGACCTCGCCGAGGTCGGCGAGCTGAGCTTCGAGCCGCCCGACCTGGAGACCTTCGCCTGCCTGCGCCTGGCGCTCGAGGCCGGCGAGGCGGGGGGGACCGCCCCGTGCGTGCTCAACGCCGCCGACGAGGTCGCCGTCGCCGCCTTCCTCGACGGGCGGATCGAGCTCACGGCGATCGCGACCGCGATCGAGGCCGTGCTGGGCGAGATGCCGGCGCAGCCGGTCACCCACTTCGAGGACCTCTTCCTGGTCGACGCCGAGGCGCGCAGGCGCACCGAAGAGCAGGTCGGGGGGTTGGCGAAGGTATGAACTGGGTGCTGATCTTCCTCGGCTTCTCGGCGCTGATAATCCTGCACGAGGCGGGCCACTTCTTCGCCGCCAAGGCGACCGGGATGCGGGTCGAGCGCTTCTTCCTCTTCTTCCCGCCGAAGCTCGTCTCGGTCAAGCGGGGGGAGACCGAGTACGGGATCGGCGCGATCCCCGCGGGGGGCTTCGTGAAGATCAGCGGCATGAACCCCGACGAAGAGCTGCCGCCCGAGGCGCAGGGGCGCGGCTACTACGACCAGCCGGTCTGGAAGCGGATCGTCGTGATCGGGGCCGGGCCGGCGGTGAACATCGTCCTCGCTTTCGCGATCCTCTACTTCCTCGCGCTGGGAGGCAATCAGCCGACGCAGACCGTCGAGAAGGTGTTCCCGGAGACGCCGGCCGCCGCAGCGGGCCTGAAGCCCGGCGACCGGATTCTCGCCATCGACGGCAGCCGCTACGCGAACAAGGGCAACGAAGCGCGCATCGAAGCCTTCCGCAACGAGGTCGCCGGCCACAGGTGCCCGGGCAAACAGGTAAATGATTGTCGCGCGGCGATCCCGGCGATCCTCACGGTCGAACGAGGCGGTCAGATCCGCGAGATCTCCGTTCGCCCTCGGTATGACGGGGGCGCCGGCCAGGCTCTGCTCGGCTTTGGCTATGGCCTCGAACCCGCCGAACGCGGAGCCGGCGAGGCGGCTGGTCGCTCCGCCGACTTGATGTGGCTGGTCGCGAGCAGCACGGTGACGGTCTTCGCCAGGCTCTTCGAAGAGGAAAAGCGGGAGGAAGTCTCCGGTGTCGTCGGCGTCAGCGCCGTCGCCAACGAAACGATCGACGTCAGCACCGAGCAATCCCTGCTCCTCCTCGCCGTCGTCAGCCTCTCGCTCGGCCTGATCAACCTCTTCCCCTTCCTGCCGCTCGACGGCGGCCACATCTTCTGGAGCCTGGTCGAGAAGGTGCGCGGCCGGCCCGTGCCTTTCTCGGTGATGGAGCGCGCCGGCGCGGTCGGCTTCGTGCTCGTGATCATGCTCTTCTTCCTCGGCCTGACCAACGACATCGGCCGCCTCACCGGCGAAGGGTTCAACGCCAGATAGCCTGTGGACATGGCCTCTAAGCGGCAGATATTCGTCGGCGGGGTGCCGATCGGCGGCGGTGCGCCGGTCGCGGTGCAGACGATGACCAAGACCGAGACCGCCAACCTGGCGGCGACGATGGAGCAGATCCGCAAGGTCGCCGACGCGGGCGCCGACCTGGTCCGGGTCGCGGTGCCGCGCGACGAGGACGTCGAGGCGCTGAAGACGATCGTCGTGGAGTCGCCGATCCCGGTGATCGCCGACATCCACTTCAACCCCACGCTCGCGCTCAAGGCAATCGACGCCGGCGCGCACTGCATCCGGCTGAACCCGGGCAACATCGGCGGCCGCGAGAAAGTCGCCGAGGTCGCCGAGCGGGCGAGCGCCGCCGACGTGCCGAGGCGGATCGGGGTCAACTCGGGCTCGCTGCCCAAGCACCTGCACGAGCTC
>DATDBO010000067.1:0-31423 GCA_036524775.1 Solirubrobacterales bacterium | reverse complement strand
AGACCGAGAGCATGACCCTGGCCGCGCTGCTGACCCGCCAGCGTCGCTGGGGCCGAACCCGTGCCCGCACGCTCCTCCTGGCGCTTGCCCTGAGTGAGAACAAGCGACTCGGCACGTTGACCCCGCGGCAGCGGGCACTGCTGACCAGCGCGCTGGCGCCGCGCTCGCGCGACGCGGTCTTGGTCTGACCGGGTCGCGCCTGCGGAGTCAGCCGCGCAGACCGCCGGCTTTGAAGGACAGCCCCCCGGAAGCTTTCTGGAAGACGCGGCGCAGGGCGTAGAAGGAAGCTGCGAAGGCGATTGCGCCGGCGGCCAGGCAGACGGCCAAGACGAGGCCGGCGAGGTAGAAGAGGCTGCCGGTGACGAGGACGAAGACGGTGCCGGCGAGCAGCATGGTGTGCGAGCGGTAGCCCGCGAAGTGCTCACGGGCTGAGACCTCGAGGCCGCCGAGGCCGGCGAGGACGACGCCGACGCCGATCGCGGTCGGATTGGCCGTGACGAGGCCGACGACGAGCCCGACGATGCCGGCGAGGACGCTCAGCTCGGCGAGCGGGAACGACCCCCACGGCGCCGGTGGCCGCTCGGCGGCTTTACCATGTCCCCCTGCCTTGGTCCGGTTGGTCAACGGCCGCAAGCCGCCCGGGTAACGGGCATCCGGAGGAGATTCTCACCCGCCACCAGCCCATCAGCATGCCGAGCGGACCGAGGCGCGGCAGCGAGTGCCAGTGGCCGCAGCCGGGCTCGCCGAGGTCGGCGCGCGAGATCTGCAGCCACTTGTGGCCGGCGGGGTCGGCGAGCATTCGCTCGAGCAGCTCGCGGTTGCGCGTCTCGAGCTCGGCCCGCTCGCGCAACCGGCTTCGGGCCTCGCCGATTCGCGCCGCCAGCGAGTCGCGAACGGCCTCCAGGTCGCCGAGGCCGAGCGCGCGCGGCTCGCGCGAGACGGCCGCGACCCCGGTGTCGAGGCGCAAGCGGGGGAAGGCCTCGCCGACCTGCGCGGCCAGCTGCGCTTCGAGGCGACCGATCTGGCGCCGCAGCTCGATCCGGGCAAGCCGCTCGTCGCCGTCGAGGCGAAGCGCGGTGCGGTTCTCTCGGTCGAGCAGATCCGGCATGACTCGAAATCGAGTGTAGATCACGCCGCCGGCGGGATCGCAAGCTTCGCGTTAAGCGCGATCAGGCGGCTTCGAGGGTCGCGGCGACCATCCAGAGGGCCTCGTCGACCGCGATCTGGGGGACGCCGTCGACCTGGACGGCGGCGATCGCGATCCGGCGGGTGCCGCGCCGCACCTCGCGGCCCTCCCCGGTGGTGCCGAAGAGCAGGCCTGCGGGGGTCCGCTCGTCGGCGATCACGAGGGTGCCGTGCGAGAGCTTCCCCGGCCGTCCCTCGAGCGACTCCCCGGGGGCAGAAGCGCGGATGCAGAGCGCTCCCTCGAGCCGCTCGGCGTCGAAGGCGCGCAGGGCGATGCCGGTCTCGATCGTGGCGATGGTCAGCGCGTCGGCCGGCAGGCCGCGGGTCTTGAAGCCGCCGTCCTGCAGCCGGTCGAGGGCCAGCTGCTCGATCGGGGTGCGGGTGCGGTCCGGGTCGAGGCCGATCTGGCGGAAGAAGACGCGGTAGGCCCAAGGGATCGGCCGTTCGCGCATGTGGATCGCGTGGGCGCCGTAGAAGCGGTCGGAGGTCTCGCGCAGGCGACGCTTGACCGGCCCGGGGCTGCGACCCGGGCGCCCGTCGACCTCGACCCAGGAGATGCCCAGGCCGGGGAACTCTGCGGCGACCGGGGGCGCCACCCAGCCCGTCGTCGAGGAGGGCTCCCAACCGAGACCGGCGTCGGCGGTGCCGGCCATCTCAGCCGGCCCCCGCCCGTTCGCCGGTGGGCACGGCGGTCCCGTCCGCGCGGGCGCCGGCGCGCCGCAGGCGCTCGACGCGTTCGCCCAGCTCACGCGAGTCGAGGTTGCCGATGCTCGCGCTCTCCAGGGTTCCGCCCGGGTAGACGTAGGCGAAGGTCGGGCAGCCGCCGACCCGGTAGAGGCTCGCGACGGCGCCGTCGCGGTCGTAGCCGACGGGCATCCCCCAGCCGCGCTTGCGGATCAGCTCGCGGACGGTGTCGCGGTCGTCGCGAATGTCCAGCGAGAGGAAATCCACCCGCCCACGGTAGCGCGAGTAGACCCGACTGACGACGTCCTGCTGGTCGACGCAGTCGCCGCCTTTGCTGAACCAGAACGAGATCACCGCAGGCCGGTCGAAGAGATCGCAGACCCGAATCGCCCCCGGCGTCCGCACCCGGCAGGCGGGCGTCCGCTGCGCGTCCTCCGGACAGGGAACCGCGCCAGTGGAGCAATCGTCCTGAGCGACATTGGCGTCGCCTTCGAGCGGACCGGCGGCGTCGGGTACGGCGAACTCGGGCAGCGGCCAGCGGGCCGGCTGCTCGTCGAGCCCCAACGTCCCCTGACCGCCCCCCGGCACACCGTTGATCAGGGCAAGCGCGACGATGACGACGAAGAGCAGCCCGACGACGATCGAGTAGCGGTCTTTCACGAGACTCCGGCCGCCTTGCCCTCGGCGCCATTCCGCGCCTGCCATCTCTCCGCGACGACGAGCGCGGCAGGCAATGCGACCATCACCCCCAGCAGCGCCACGGCCAGATCGATAACCGTGACGAACCCGAACTCGCGCAGCATCCGCACGTCGCTGACGATCAGCACGGCGAACCCTGCGATCGCCGTCACCCCGGACGCCAGCACCGCGGCCCCCGTCCGCGTGTAGGCCCCCTCGAGCGCCGCCCCAACCTCCCGCCCCGCCCGCCGCTCCTGCCGAAACCGCGCCGCGAGAATCACGCTGAACTCGGTGGCGATAGCAATCGTCAACGCCCCCAGCGCCGCCGACATCGGATTCAAAGGCACCTGGCTCAGCCAAAGCACCAACGCCGACCACCCGGTAGCCAAAACTATCGGCACCAACGGAACCAGCGCCCGCGACCAGGAGCGATAGACCGCAAGCAACACGAGCGCCACCGCCAGCAGCCCGGCCAGCGTAAGCAGATAACGACTGTCGGAAAGGTCCGAAGCGGCCGAAGCGGCAATTACCGGCAACCCAGCCAGCTCCACCTCCACTCCCGCGGGCGGCCCCCCTTCCTCACCCTGCTCACCAACCTCATCCCGAATCCGCTCGATCAGCTCCTGCTGGTCCTCCAGCGACTGAGCCCGAATCCCAAACCCCAGCAGCGCCGTCCCACCCGGCAACCCAGTCTCCGGATCGACCGTTGCCACCTGTTCAAGGTCATACGCCGGGATCTGCCGCAAAGCCGACCGAATCCCGCCGCGGGTAAGAGCAGCTTCTTCGGTAGCAACCAGCCCTCCCCCCGTGACGAAATCCGACAGCGCCGGACCGGGGCAGACTTCAGCCGTCTTACAACTGGCGTTCGCGCCGGAGAACCCTCCAGCCTCCAACGCTCGACGCTTGAAATCGGCCATCCATTCGATCGTCGCGGGGTCCGTCAAATCTGGCGCTTTGATGCTCACGTCCAGCTCCCCCGACACCCCCGTGAGCTCCTGCAGCTCATTCAGTTCCTCAACCGCCTCGACGTTCTGCGGCGCCAGCTCCCGAATGTCGGTCTGGATCGGAATCTGAGTCCCCACACCCCACCCGATGACCGCCAGGACCAGGCCAACTCCCAGAACCATCTGGGGCCTCTGCTGTCCAAGCGCAAGAACCCGTTGCAGCCAAGCGGGAAGAGCTGGAGCCACCACTGGGGACGGAAGCGAGGGGTCTCCCTCCGCTTGCTGGGTTTTTCGCCTTGCGGCCAGCTTCTCTCGCCAAGCCGGCGGTGCGAAAAACAGGACGCCGCGCGCATCCGGGAGACCCCTCACTCCCGTCCCATCGGAGCGCAGGCTCAGGGCCGCGAAACCAGCAAAGAAGGCCAGTCCGAAAGCGATTGCGATCCCGACTACGAGGAGCAGGCCGAAGCTGCGAACCATCGGAGTAGGTGAAAGCTGCAAGGCGAGAAAGCCGGCACCAGTGGCTAGGCAAGCCACCCCGATGGTGGGGCCGCCACCCGACGCAGCGAGCCGAGCCGCGTCGACACCAGGGCTCGCGCCAATCGCAATCGCCTCGTCGTACCGAGCCTGCAGCTGAATCGCGTAGTCGACCGCGAGCCCGATCAGGATCGGCAGCACGGCGATCGAAGCCATCGTCAGCGACCCGCCGACGAGCCCGAACAAGCCGAAGGTCAGTGCCGCAGCCCCCAGGGCGATCGCCAGCGGCAGCAACCGCCAGCGCGACCTGAAGACGAGCATCAGGGCCACCGCCATGACGACGAGCGCCACGCCGAGCAGCACCAGCAGCGCGTCCTTCAGCGCCCGAGTGACGGCATCGACGACCACCGGCACCCCGGAGATGACATAGCGGCCCCCCTTCAGCTCGAAGCACCGCTCCGGCTCCCCCCTGAACGCGCACCGCTCCCGCACGATGGGATCGCGGACCACCGCCTCGATCGCCTCGATCGCCCGGTGCCGCTCGGACTCCGTCAGGTCCGGCTCCAGGCGCAGGATGACCTGCGCCGAGCGGTTGTTGGGGAAGAGGTAGGCGAGGCGCGCCTTCGGCGTCCCCCGCGCTTTGCGCAGGTCGAAGACGACGGCGGCGAGGAAGTCGGGGTTGGTGAGGCTCGGCGTGCTGGTGATGCCGTAGCGGGCGGCGATCTGGAGGATCAGCTCACGCAGCTGCGCCGGCGGCGTAGTCGCCGCGAGGCGGCGAAGCTGGCGGCCGATCTGGATCACCGCCTCGTTGAGGAAGGTCGCGGGGCCGATCGCCGAGCGCACCGGGTCCAGCTCCGCCAGCTCGGCGCAGGGCCCGGGGATCGGATTCGCCCCCTCCGGCACCTTGCCCGAGAGGCACCCCTCGAGGCGCAGGAACCGCCCCAGGTTGGCGGTGAGGATCAACCGCTGCAGGTCCCCCTCGGCCAGCACGACGACCGGTTCTTCGCCGAACTCCTGCCGGACCTCCTGCGTGGCGCGCCAGCCGGCCGTGTCCGAGTCGACCAGCGTGTCGGTGGCGGCATCGGTCGGCAGCTGGGTCGCCAGCGCCGCGGCGCCGACGGCGAGCAGCAGCGCGACGGCGAGCACCGCACGCGCGTGGCGGACCGCCCAGGCGGCGACCGCGCTCAATCCATCGAGAGCGGGCCGGTTACGTCAGCGTTGAGGAACTGGTGGACGAACTGGTTTTCGGAGTCGAACAGTTCCTCTTTGGGGCCGGACTCGACGATTTTGCCGTTCCACAGCACGGCGATGAAGTCGGAGATCCGCCGCGCCGTGTTGAGGTCGTGGCTGATCACCAGGTAGCAGCCGCCGTTCTCGGCGTGAACCTCGCGGATCAGCTCGCAGAGCAGCGCGGTGCGGACCGGGTCGAGGCCCGAGTCGGGCTCGTCGAACATCACGATCGCCGGTTCGAGCACCAGCGCCCGGGCAAAGCCCGCGCGCTTGCGCATCCCGCCCGAGAGCTCGTTCGGCATCTTGTAGATCGCCTCGGCCAGGCCGACCTCCTTGAGCCGGCGATTGACGATCTCGCCGATCTCCTCCTCGCTTTTGTCGGTGTGCTGACGCAGCGGGAAGGCGGTGTTGTCGTAGATGTTCATCGAGCCGAACAGGGCACCGTCCTGGAAGAGCAGGCCGAACTTTTTGCGCACGTCGAAGAGCTCGTCGTCGGTCATGCTCGGGATCGATTCGCCGTGCACGAGCACGTCGCCGGAGTCCGGGTAGAGCAGGCCGACGATGTGCTTGATCAGGACGCTCTTGCCGGTGCCCGAGGGGCCGAGCACCATCGAGACCTGGTCTTCGGGCAGGCTGAGGTTGAGCCCGTTGAGGATCCGCGCCCGGCCGAACTGCTTGACCAGGTCGATGATCTCGATCGCGTCCTCGCTGCCGTGGTCGCGCTTGCGGCCGGTGTGGAAGCGGTAGGGGTCGGTCTCGGTCGGGTCGACGCCGGGGATGACGAAGTCCCTGCCCATCGTCGCCCCGTCCTCGCTGATGTAGGGACCGCTCGCCTGGTGCTGCTCGTCCATCTCCATAAGCGTACTCAGCCTCCTATCGGCGCTCTCGGGTTGGCGCCCCAGAAGACGAGGGTGCCGAGCATCCCGATGATGTGGACTAGAACGATGTTGAGGACCATCGACTTGGCGGTCGCGGTGCCCACCCCGACGGGGCCGCCGGAGGCGGTGTAGCCGTAATAGCAGCCGACCATGACTATCGCGGTCGCCATGAACATCCCCTTGATCAAGCTGAAGATCAGGTCGGGCGGGTTCTGGAACATCCAGAAGATCAAGAGGTAGCCGCCTTTGGAGACGTCGCCGATCTGCTCGACCACCGCCAGGTAGCTGGCGAAGAACATGATCCCGATCCCGACCAGGTACATGAAGGGGAAGGCGATCCAGGCGGCGAGCAGGCGGGTCGCGGCGAGGAAGGTGACCGGCGGCACGCCCATCACCTCGAGCGCGTCGATCTCGTCGGAGATCCGCATCGCGCCGAGCTCGGCGACGATCCCGGTCCCCACCTTGGCCGCCAGCATGTAGCCGAAGGCGTAGGGCATGATCTCGCGCAGGTCGCAGACCGCGGCGAACGAACCGCCGACCTGCGGCGAGCCGATCGAGCGGGCGAAGTAGGCCCCCTCGATCCCGCACTGCAGGCCGAGGATGAAGACGAGGCCCCAGATGATCACCGCGGAGCCGAGGATCAGAATGCCGGCCTGGCGCAGGCTCTCGCCGAAGAAGCGCAGGACGCGGCCGCTGTAGACGAGGCCGGCGACGCGTGAGCCGAAGCGGGCGATCTCGCCGAAGGAGTCGAGCCAGCCGCGCGGGACGTCGAGCCAGGCGTTCATCGGATCGTCTGCAGGTCGGGGTTGGTCGCCAGCAGGGTCTGGGTGAAGACGTAGTTGAAGGCGAAGACGCCCATGAAGGAGATCACCACCGCCTGGTTGACGGCGCGGCCGACCCCGGCGGCGCCTCCGGACGCAGTCATCCCCTTGTAACAGCAGACGATCGAGATGATCGCGCCGAACAGGGTGCACTTGATCACCGATCCCCAGAGGTCGGTGATCGAGGCGTTGGTGAAGAGCGTGGCGAAGAAGCCGCCGAGCGGCTGGTTGTAGAGCATCTCGGTGAGGATGCCGCCGCTGATGCCGAAGATCAGCGCGTAGATGTCGAGCAGGCCGGTGATCACGATCAGCGCCAGGAAGCGCGGCACGACCAGGTTCTTGATCGGGTCGACGCCGAGCACCTGCAGGGCGTCGAGCTCCTCGCGGATCTTGCGGGCGCCGAGGTCGGCAGTGATCGCGGTGCCGGCGACGCCGGCGACGACGACCGCGGTGACGAAGGGGGCGAACTCGCGGATCGAGGCGAGCACGAAGAAGCCGCCGAGCCGGTCGAGCGAGCCGAACAGGGTGAGGAAGTTGGCCGCCTGCAGGCCCGGCGCGCCGAAGCCGAAGGCGACGGTGGAAACCAGCAGCGGGAACCAGCAGAGCTGCAAGGCGAAGAGGAACTGGCCGATGAACTCCTCGCCGTAGGGGTAGGGCGGCTTGACCGCGGAGACGAGCGTGCGAGCGGTGAGGATCATCATGTCCCCGACCTGCTCGAAGAACGACTTTGCGGGAGCGAACCTCCTCCCTATCGATGCGGCTGCTTCCATCTCTCCTCCGTAAGAACGGGACCGCGTCGGGCGGTCCCTGCTCCTTGAATTCAGTCTATGGGATGTGCCAGGCGCCTCCGTTAGCCGAGTATTGAGATCGGGCTAACCCCGCTCCTACCCACTCGCAGACCGCCTGAGACGCCGAATCCCCGTGCTATGTTCCGCCCGCTTTGGGGGGGCTCCTTGAACAGCGTCGGCGCGCCCGCCGGGAGGCACTTGCCGCCGGCGCCCTGACCGTCGTGCTGGCGCTCTCGATCGCGGCCTGCGGGGGCGACGACGGGTCGTCCTCCGGCGCGGAGGAAGCAAACGGGGCCTACCCGGTGAAGCTCGTCACCGCGGAGTTCCCGGCGAAGCAGCGGCTGGGTCAGACGACGCTGCTGAGGCTGGGGGTGCGCAACACCGGCAGCAAGCCGCTGCCGGCGCTGACCGTGACGATCTCGGTCGGCGGCGAGCAGGGCCGCAACTCCTCGCTCCCCTTCGGCTACCGCGACCCGACGCCGGGGATCGCCCAGCCCGACCGGCCGGTGTGGGCGCTCGCCGCGCGCTATCCCAGAGTCGCCGGCTCCGACGAGCGGGCGGGCGCGGAAACCGCGAGTCTCAAGACCTTCGCCTTCGGCCCGTTGAAGGCGGGGGCGACGACCGAAGCGGTCTGGAAGCTGAGCGCGGTGAGGAGCGGGCGCTGGGAGATCCTCTACGAGGTGGGCGCGGGCCTCGGCGGCGGCGCGAAGGCGGAAACCGCCCCGGGCACCGAGGCGGGCGGCTCGTTCACCGCGACGATCACCGAGGTGCCGCCCAACACCGTCGTCACCGACAGCGGCGAAGTGGTCCCGGCGCCGCAGGACCCGACCGAGGCCAATCGCTAGCTTGTCGATCATGGGTCGGTGCGCGCGAGCCGGAGCGATCCTCGCCGCCGCCGGCCTCGCCGGACTGACGGCCTGCGGCGCCGGCGGCTCCGACTCGGAGGAGCGGGGCGCAGCGCAGCAATCTGCCCGCGCCGGCGTCGGCCTGAAGCGGATCGGCAGCTTCGACTCGCCCGTCTACGTCGCCGGCGCGCCGGGCTATCCCAAGCTGCTCTTCGTCGTCGAGCAGGGCGGCACCGTGTGGGTCCTGCGCGGCGGCAGGCGCGTGCCGGGCGCCTTCCTCGACATCGGCGGCCTCGTCTCCTTCGAAGGCGAGCGCGGCCTGCTCTCGATCGCCTTCCCGCCCGACTACGCGCAGAGCCGGCGCTTCTACGTCTATTACACCGACGCCGAGGGCGACATCAGGGTCGACGAGTTCAAGCGAAAAAGCGCGACGGTCGCCGCGCGGGGCTCCCGTCGCGCAGTGATCGAGATACCCCACCAGACCAACTCGAATCACAACGGCGGCCAGCTGCAGTTCCTCGGCGAGGACCTTTACCTGGGCACGGGCGACGGCGGCTCCGGCGGCGACCCGCCGAACAACGCCCAGGACCGCGGCAGCCTGCTCGGCAAGCTGTTGCGGATCGATCCGCGCCAGGCCGGCGCCCGGCCAGAGATCTACAGCATCGGCCTGCGCAACCCCTTCCGCTTCTCCTTCGACACGGTGACGCGGCCGGGGCGACCGCGGATCGCGATCGCCGACGTCGGCCAGGACCGCATCGAGGAGCTCGACTACCTGCCGGTCGGGGCGGCGCGCGGCGCCAACTTCGGCTGGGACGCGTTGGAGGGCTTCGCCCCCTACCGCGGCGCCAACAGCGGCACGCCCGACCCGGGCGGCACGGTCAAGCCGATCTTCGCCTACCCGCACAGCCGCGGCGGCAGCTGCACGATCATCGGCGGCTACGTGGTGCGCGACCGCAACCTGCCCGCGCTCTTCAAGCGCTACGTCTACGCCGACCTCTGCGAGGGCGAGCTGCGCAGCCTCGTCCCCCACCTGCGGCGGGCAAGCGGCGACCGCAAGCTCGGCCTGCGGGTGTCTTCGCCGACCTCGTTCGGAGAAGACACCCGCGGCCGCGTCTACGTCGCGTCGCTGGAAGGCCCGGTCTACCGCCTGGTTCCGCGCCGGCCGTAGCTCTCGCCCCGGCTAGCGCCGCGAGAAGGGGTCGACGTAGAGGTCGTCGACCTGCCAGGCGCCCTTGTTGTCGAGCGGGGTGATGCGGACCTGGATCGCGCTCGGTATCAGCGTGCCGACGATCGTCGAGAGGGTGAGGACGGTCGACATCTGCTGGGTCGGCGCCCAGCTCGCTCCCGTGGCCACCCCGCTCACCGTCTTGGTGCGGACCAGGCCGAGCAGCTTGTAGACCGCTTCCACCCGTAGACGCGAGGTGGGATCGGCGCCGTTGCGGGCGAGCAGCCGGAAGATCGGCGTGTCGAGCGACATGCAGATCGGCGGGCTGACCGCTGAGCTGCCGGCGGGCAGCGACAGCGAACGGGAGTCGCCGGCGTCGTTGAGGTAGTAGCTCTCGTTGCCCGCGACGACGCTCGCGCCGCCGCTCAGCGACCATCCGGAGGCGCCGGCCTCGAAGCCACCGTCGGGAGCGAGCACGTACGAGTGGCGATCGCCCCAGGGGGCGAATACCTGCTCGGCGCCGGTGTAAGAGCACGCCTGCGCCGAACCGGCAAAGGCGGTCAGCGCCAGCAGCGCGACCACGACGATGCCCATCGCCTTGTAGCCGCGGCGATCGCTGCGGTCGATTCGATCTTCGTTCACTTGGCAAACCTCCACTTGTCGCAGGCCAAGACAGCCTGGTGGGAAAACCAAGCTGGCAGTTGAGCCGTCTTGGGAGGAACTCCAAGACCTCTGACTTTGCGTCCCCGCCTCGCGACAGGTTTGCCTTTGCAGCCGACTTATTTCAGCCCCCACGATCGGGCAAGAAGCGCTGGAACTGAAGCGATTTCATACGAATGTCTACGAAATCGAGCATTCATTGTGGGTAGGTGCTTGCGTGCCTTACGGCCGGCGGCGCCACGCCGATACGGACAGACAGCCGCTTACGAGCGGCTGTGAGGCGCCATGGCCACGACCGCTGACACGCCGGAGCTGGAGCAGCTCTTCGCCCAGGGGCGGGAGCGGGCGCTGCTGGCCGCCGCCGGGCGGGAGCGCCTGGTTGAAGCCACGATGGCTCTCGCCTTCCTGGCGACGGCGTCCGCGATGGCCTTCCTGATCCCCGCCGCTCGGAGCGTGGACATAGCCGCGCTCGTTCTGTTGGCAAGCGCCTACGTGATCGCCTGCCAGGCCCAGTTCGACGTTGCCGACGGGTACACCGTGCCGACCCAGCTGGTGCTGGTGCCGATGCTGTTCCTCCTACCCACGCCGACCGTGCCGCTGATCGTCAGCCTCTGCTGGACGCTGGGACGGACGCTCGACTTCGCCACCGGCCGGATCAGCGTCTACCGCGCCTTCCACGTGTTCGGCGACTGCTGGCATGCCGTCGGTCCCGCGCTGGTCCTGATCGTCGCCGGCGCGCAGGTCTTCTCCTGGGACGCCTGGCCGGTCTACGCGCTGGCGCTGGTCGCGCAGCTCGCCTTCGACTTCGTCGCGACGACGATTCGCGCCAACCTGATCGAAGGCGCGTCGCCGCGCACCGGGCTGCGCCTGCTCGCGCCGGTCTACGGCCTGGATGCCGCCCTGGCGCCCATCGGCCTGCTCGTCGCCTTCGCGTCGATCGAGATCGGCCCGGCGATCTGCCTGCTCGTCATCCCGCTCGCCGGCGTGCTCGCGGTGCTCTCGCGCGAGCGCGAGACGCGGATCGAGCAGGCGCTCGAGCTGAGCCGCGCCTACCAGGGCACGGCGATGCTGCTCGGCGACGTGGTCGAGGCGGACGACGCATACACGGGAAGCCACAGCCGCGGCGTGGTCGAGCTGTCCCTCGCCGTCGCCGACCGGCTTGGGCTCGATTCCCGCCGGCGCCGCGACATCGAGTTCGCCGCCCTCCTCCACGACGTCGGCAAGATCGCCGTGCCGAAGGAGATCATCAACAAGCCCGGCCCGCTCGACGACGAGGAGTGGAAGATCATGCACTGCCACACGATCGAAGGCGAGGCGATGCTCGACCGGGTCGGCGGCGTCCTCGCCGAAGTCGGTCGCATCGTCCGCTCCTCGCACGAGCACTTCGACGGCAGCGGCTATCCGGACGGTCTAGCCGGCGACGAGATCCCGATCGAGGCCAGGATCGTCACCTGCTGCGACGCCTTCAGCGCGATGACCACAACGCGCTCCTACCGCAAGGCGATGTCGGAGGAAGTCGCAATGGCCGAGCTGCGCAGCTGCGCCGGAACCCAGTTCGACCCGCAGGTCGTCGACGCCCTCGTCGCGGTCGTCTAGCTCGCCGGCGCGCCGCCGGGTAAAGTTGGCTGCCCAGCCAAACCGAAGGGGGCGCGCAGTGGAGAGCGGAACGGCACCTAAAGTCAGCGACGCGACCAACGGAGCGAGCGCCGACGGCGCCGGTGCGGAGCGAATCGAGGTCCTCAACCCGGCCACCGGAGGGACGGTCGGCAGCGTCGCCGTCGACTCGCCCGCCGCGGTCGCCGAGACCGTCGCCCGTGTGCGCGCCGGCCAGGCCGAGTGGGAGGCGCTGGGCAACGAGGGTCGCTACCGCCGGCTGGGCGAGCTGCGCGACTGGCTGTTCGACAACCACGAGCGCGTGCTCGACACGATGCAGGCGGAGACCGGCAAGGTCCGCGCCGACACCACCGCCGAGACGGTCTACCTCACCGACCTGATCAACTTCTACGGGACCAAGGCAGACAAGTTCATCGGCGACGAAACGGTCCGCCCCCACTCGGCGCTGGCGGCGTCGAAAAAGCTGATGGTCCAGTACCGGCCCTACCCCGTGGTCGGCGTGATCAGCCCCTGGAACTTCCCCCTGGCGCTGGCGCTGGGCGACGCTATACCGGCGCTTCAGGCGGGCGCGGCCGTGGTCGTCAAGCCCTCCGAGTTCACGCCGCTGGGCCTGGCCGAGATCGTCGCGGCCTGGAAGGAGGAGATCGGCGGCCCCGACGTCTTCGACTGCGTGCACGGCACCGGCGAGACCGGCGGCGCGCTGATCGACGCCGTCGACTTCATCCAGTTCACCGGCTCGGATCGCACCGGCCGCAAGGTGATGGCGCGCGCTGCCGAGACGCTGACCCCGGTCAGCCTCGAGCTCGGCGGCAAGGACCCGATGATCGTCCTCGACGACGCCGACGTCGACCGCGCCGCCAACGCGGCCACCTGGGGCGGCATGTTCAACTCGGGCCAGGTCTGCCTCTCGGTCGAGCGGATCTACGTCGAGGAGCCGGTCTACGACGAGTTCGTCGCCAAGCTGACCAGGGAGGTCGGCAAGCTGCGCCAGGGCGCCGACGGCAAGACGCCCGAAAAGGACGTCGGCGCGATGACCTCGCCCAACCAGCGCGCGGTGGTCGAAGCGCAGGTCGAGGACGCGATCGCCAACGGCGCGAAGGCGACGACCGGCGGCAAGCGGGTCGAGGGCCCGGGCGACTACTTCGAACCGACCGTGCTGGTCGACGTCGACCACTCGATGAAGGTGATGCGCGAGGAGACCTTCGGCCCGGTGGTCGGGGTGATGAAGGTGCGCGACTCCGAGGAGGCGCTGCGCTTCGCCAACGACACCCGCTACGGCCTCGCTGCCTCGGTCTTCGGCGAGAAGCAGCGGGCGGAGCGGGTCGGCCGGCGGATCGAGGCCGGTGCGGTGAACATCAACGACGTGATCGTCAACTACGTGCTGATGGACGTGCCGATGGGCGGCTGGAAGGAGTCGGGGATCGGCTTCCGCCACGGCGAGTACGGGATCAAGAAGTACTGCCGGCCGGAGTCGGTGATCGTCGCCCGCTTCGGCGGCAAGCGCGAGCCGACCTGGTACCCGTACACGAAGGCCCGCCGCGGCCTGATCGGCCGCATCGCCCGCGCCTTCAACGCGCGGGATTGGCGTAGGCGCCTCGGCCTGCGCTAGCGATTAGCCTGGTCGGCGCATGGCCGACTTCGCCGACTACTATCGCGAGATCTACGCGCGCGGGCTGGGGGGTGAGACGCCCTCGATTCCGGTCGCGATCGAGGAGCAGGAGCGGCGCGCGCACGAGGCGATGGACGAGCGCGCGGCCAACTACGTCTTCGCCGGGGCGGGCGCCGAGCACACGATGCGCGCCAACCGCGACGCCTTCGAGCGCTACCGGATCGTGCCGCGGATGCTGCGCGACGTCGCCGAGCGCGACCTCTCGGTCGAGCTGCTCGGCACCGCGATGCCGGCGCCGCTGATGCTGGCGCCGATCGGCGTGCAGAAGGTCGTCCACGAGGACGGCGAGCTTGCGACGGCGCGCGCTGCGGCCGAGGTCGGCGTGCCGATGATCGCCAGCACCGCCTCGCACTTCACCCTCGAGGAGATCGCCGAGGCCGGCGGCACGGAGGCGCCGCGCTGGTTCCAGCTCTACTGGCCCAACGACCGCAAGCTGGCGGAGAGCTTCGTCAGCCGCGCCGAGGTCGCCGGCTACGGCGCGATCGTGCTCACCGTCGACACCTTCATCCCCGGCTGGAAGTCGCGCGACCTACAGCAGGCGTGGCTGCCCTTCCTCAGCGGGATGGGCGTCGCCAACTACTTCCAGGACCCGGTCTTCCGCGCCGGGCTGACCCACCCCCCCGAGGAGGACCAGGGGGCGGCGACCGGTCACTTCCTCGGCGTGCAGGCGAACCCCTCGCTGACCTGGGACGACCTCGCCTGGCTGCGCGAGCGGACCTCGCTGCCGATCGTCGTCAAGGGGATCCAGCACGTCGACGACGCGCGCGAGGCGGTGCGGCGCGGGGTCGACGGAATCGTCGTCTCCAATCACGGCGGCCGCCAGGTCGACGGCGCAATCGCCTCACTCGACGCGCTGCCGCCGATCGCCGAGGCGGTCGGCGACGAGCTGGCGATCCTCTTCGACAGCGGCATCCGCGGCGGCGCCGACGTGCTCAAGGCGCTCGCCCTCGGCGCCGACGCCGTCTGCCTGGGCCGCCCCTACGTCTGGGGCCTCGCCCTCGGCGGCCAGGCCGGGGTCGAGACCGTGCTGAAGATGGTCCTCGCCGAGCTCGACCTGACGATGGCGCTCTGCGGCTACACCAGGCCCGACCAGCTCGACCGCGAAGCGCTGGCGCCGGCGCGATGAGCGCGACCGCCACCCTGGCGGTCCTCGTGAGCCTCTTCTCGGCCGCCACGCTCGGCCCAGCCCCGAGCGGAAACGGAGGGACCGGTTTCTGGGAGCCCGACCTCGAGGCGGCGCGACGGTACGCGGAGCAGCGGCCCGGCGACGTCAGCTTCGCGATCGTCGGGCCGAGCGGTCGCCTGGCCAGCTTTCGCAAGGCTCGCACCGCGCCAGCCGCCAGCACGATCAAGGCGATGCTGCTCGCCGCCTACTTGCGCCGGCCCTCCGTCCGGCGCCATCGGCTGGGGGCCGCTGACAGGACGCTGCTGGGGCCGATGATCCGCGCCTCCGACAACGCCGCCGCGGCCCAGGTCGCCGGCATCGTCGGCGACAGGGTTGCGCGGCTGGGTCGAGCGGCGCGGATGCGCGACTTCGAGTGGGAGTGGGAACCCGGCTGGATCGGCGGGCAGTCGCAGATCAGCGCCCGCGACCAGGCCCGCTTCATGCTGCGCTACCCGCGCTACCTGCCAAAGCGCCACCGGCGCTACGCGCGCCGGTTGCTCGCCTCGATCGTGCCCTGGCAGCGCTGGGGGATCGCCGACGCCCGCCCGCGCGGCTGGCACCTTTACTTCAAGGGCGGCTGGGGGATCAACGACGACGGCGTCGGTGTCGTCAACCACCAGGTCGCCTTCCTCGAGCGCGGCGGCTGCCGGGTTGCCCTGGCGATCCTCACCGAGCACAACCCCGCGACCGCCGACGGCGCCGAGACGCAGCGCGGCATCGCCAAGCGCCTCCTGCGCGGGATCGGCCGCGCTCCCTGCCCGAGCGGGCGGAGACAGACCGGCCTAAGCCGGCGCCTCGATCTTCGGGAAGAGCGGCGGGACGCGCTCGACCTCCTGGCCGCCGGGACGGGAGCCGAGCTCGGCCGGCGCGCGGGACTCTTCTTTGAGGGCGGTCAGCAACTGCTCGCTGCTCCGCGGTAGGTACGGAACGAGCAGCAGGGTCGTCACCCGCAGGCCCTCGACGAGGTTGTAGAGGACTTCGTCGAGGCGCTCGGGGTCGGCCTCGTCCTTGGCCAGCTCCCAGGGCCGGGTTTCCTCGACGTAGCGGTTGAGCCGCCGCACCAGCTTCCAGGCCTCCTCCAGCGCCTGGGTCAGCTCGGCGCGGTCGAGCAGCTCGCTGAAGCGCCCGACGACGCCTTCGAAGTCCTCCTGCAGGACCGCGTCGACCTGCGCCGCCGGCACCGCGCCGTCGCGATAACGCTCGACCATCGCCAGCACGCGGCTGGCCAGGTTGCCGAAGTCGTTGGCGAGCTCGGTCTCGTAGCGGGCCTCGAAGCCCGCGGTCGAGATCGAGCCGTCCTGGCCGAAGCTGACCTCGCGGAAGCAGTAGAAGCGCAGCGCGTCGGCGCCGAAGCGCTCGATCGCCTCGAAGGGGTCGAGCACGTTGCCGAGTGACTTCGACATCTTTTTCTCGCCCATCATCAGGTAGCCGTGGATCGCCATCCGCCGCGGCGGCTCGAGGTCGGCCGCCCAGAGCAGCGCCGGCCAGATCACCGCGTGGAACTTGAGGATGTCCTTGGCCATCACGTGCAGGCTGGCCGGCCAGAAGCGCTCGGTCAGATCCTCGCCCTCGCGGGCGAAGGTGAGCGCGGTGACGTAGTTGAGCAGCGCGTCGAACCAGACGTACATGCGCTGCTCGAGGTCCCAGGGCAGCCGCATCCCCCACTTCAGCTTCGGCCGCGAGAGCGAGACATCCTCGAGGCCTTGGGTGATGAAGGAGACGGCCTCGTTGCGGCGGAACTCGGGCACGACGAAGTCGGGCCGTTCCTCGTAGAGGCCTTCGAGCCGGCCCTGGAAGGCGGAGAGGCGGAAGAACCAGTTCTCCTCCTTTTCGCGCTCGAGCGGGATCTCGTGGATCGGGCAGGTCTGGCCGGGGCCGAGCTCGCGCTCAGTCTTGAAGTCCGCGCAGCGCGGGCAGTACCAGCCCTCGTAGGTGCCCTTGCTGACCCAGCCGTTGTCGTAGACGCGCTGCATGATCGTTGCGACCTGCTCGGCGTGGCGCGGGTCCGAGGTGCGGATGAAGAAGTCGTTGGTCGCATCGATGATCGGCATCAGCTCTTCGAACTTGGCCGCGTTGCGGTCGGCCAGCTCCTGCGGCGTCACCCCCTCGCGCTCGGCCGCGCTCTCGATCGGCTCGCCGTGCTCGTCGGTGCCGGTGAGGAAGAAGACGTCCTCCCCCCGCTGCCGCATGTGCCGGGCAAGCACGTCGGCCGCCATCGTCGAGTAGGCATGCCCGAGGTGCGGCTCCGCATTGACGTAGTAGATCGGCGTGGTGACGTAGAAGCTCTTTGGGCTCATCCAGTCGGCACGCTAGCTGAACCCGAGCCCTAACTGAGCAGGCGACGAAGTTCATCGGCACTCAGATCTGCATCGCGGAGGATGCCGGCGAGAGTGCCGCGGCGGATCTCCTTGTGGAGGGGGACGACGAGCGCATGCCTGCGCCCTGCCCTTTTCAGGCGGACGTGGCTGCCGCGCTGGCGGACGACTTCCCAGCCGTCCTTGCTTAGCGCTTTGATCAGGCGCTCGCCTGAGACGACCGGCTGGCGTGGGCTCACGCCGGCAGGGGAATCGTGCGACGGATCACGCCGCTGTCGAGCGGCTCGCCGTCTTCGCGCAGTCCCTCGACGTAGAGAGCGACCGCCTCGTTGGCGTTTGCCATCGCGTCATCGAAATCGTCACCCTGGGTGTGCAGGCCTGGGAGATCGGGGGCATAGACATGAAACCCACCATCGTCCTCTGGCTCGAAGACCAGCTCAATCTCTTTTGCGATGTCTGCCATGGGGCCCCCATAGGCTACGCCAGCCTGCCGTGTCGACCCGCTCTGAACCGAGGTGAAGGCGTCAATCCCAGGGAAACTCGATCCCCAGTGGCTCGTCCTCGCGGGTGTCTGTGGTCCTCGGTGCCTCGAATTCGAGCAGCTGTCCGAGCCTTTTCAGAGGCTCGCTCGCTTCGAGGTCGTCCTTGACCTCGAGAAACACAGCGCTGGCTTGAGCGAAGGCACGCGCCACCGCATCATCGTCCAAGGACGCCCCCTCATGGATGGCTCGATTGCGCAGCTTGTACCCATCGCCGAACCAGCGGCCCCAAACAGTGGCAGGGTCATCGATATCGATCTCCTTGCCCAGCAACTCGGCCAGATGCTTCCTGACCTTTTTCTTCACCCCCGCCTGATTGCCAAGTTCGACCTCCTCTACCGCTGCTCCGACGAGCTCGCCTCCCGCCGTGAGCGTCACCCAGACGAAGATCTCGACTGCCGTATTGAGATCTATGACCGCGCGAGCGGGGTCTCCAGCAAGCCGCTCAGTCTCGGCGGCACGAACGAATTGAAAGACGAGCATGTAGGGCTGCTCGTTGTGATGGGCTCGGTTGTTTAGCTCAATGGCTTCTTCAGCCGCCTGCTGTTCGTCCGTAAACTCGCCCACGAGCGCGGGCAGGGCTTCGTGGATTTGAGCCGTCAAGAGGATTCCTCTGGGCCTGTCATTAGGGAGAGGGTCCGTGCTGCCGATCAGGACTGGGATCCGCGCGGGCAGGTCTCTCAACGCGAGCGGCCCCACCTCCCAGCGTTCCATAACAAAGCCAAGCGTTTCGAGGAAGTCGTTGAGATCTTTAAGAGCCGTCTGAAACTGCGAGTGCAGCCAACCGATGGTCATGTCACTTCCCTGGGGATGGGCTGACCTCGGCAGGAACCGGCTGAGCGCGACTACCGACCTGACCACCGGGATCCCCGAACTGGCCCATGCTTGGCGGTCGGCTTGTCTCTCATTCGCGGATTCGGGGAGGAGACCGTCGACCCAGTCGGCGAAAGCTTCTTCGGCCAGAACAGTCGGCGGCACGTCCGAAACTTCAATGTGGCGAACCGCAACATGTGTTGCCGGTACGAACCCTGCTGGCAGTGGACTCTCGGATCCTGGACTCAGGATTTGCGCGACGGCGTGGTCCGACCAGCCGTCCCAGTGCTCATCCCCCTCCTCGCCTGAAACCGTCACATAGTCGGGTGGCAGGGGGAGGGCGCGCGGTAGCTCGAGGAAGAACGTGAAAAGGGTTACCGGCGGAAGATTGCTGCTGTCCACGCTACTTGCGCGGCTCGCGGCCGGTCAGCGCCCGGTAGAGGTCGTTGGCGCGGGTGCCGGTGAGGGCGGCGACTACGCTGGCGGCGGCGCGCGGGCGGGCGCCCGACTGGACGAGGTGGCGCAGCGCGTCGACGGCGAAGCCGACGTCTTTGTCGTGGTCCTCGGAGGAGGCCGGACCGATGACCAGCACGATCTCGCCCTTGACGTCGCCGCGGAAGCGGCGCGCCAGCTCGGCCAGGGTGCCGCGCGAGACCTCCTCGTGCATCTTGGTCAGCTCGCGGCAGACGGCGGCGGGGCGGTCGGCCGCGATCGCCGCCAGGGCGGCGAGAGAGTCGCCGATGCGGCGCGGCGACTCGAAGGCGATCACGGTCTCAGCCGAGCGCAGCACTCGCTCCATCTCGCCGGCGCGCTTCGGCAGGAAGCCCTCGAAGCGCCAGCGGTCGGTCGGCAGGCCGGAGGCGACCAGGGCGGCCGGCACGACCGAGGGCCCGGGCAAGACGGTGACGTCGAGGTTGCGGTCGATGCAGCGGCGGATCAGGCGGAAGCCGGGGTCGGAGATCGCCGGCATGCCCGCATCGGAGACGAGGGCGACGATCTCGCCGCGTTCGATCCGCTGCGCCAGCTCGATCGCGCGCGGCGCTTCGTTGCCCTCGTGGATCGAGACGAACGGCGGCGCCGGGCGGATGCCGAGCTTGTCGAGCAGGCCGCCGGTGCGGCGGGTGTCCTCGCAGGCGATGTAGTCGGCGGCGACCAGCGCGTCGCGGACGCGGATCGTGATGTCGTCGAGGTTGCCGATCGGCGTCGGGCAGACGATCAGCTCCCCGGGCATCAGCCGGTCCTCTCCAGTTCGATCCGCGCCATCGCGGCGGCGCCGATCATGCCCGCGTCCTCGCCCAGCTCGGCGGCGACGACGGGCGTGCGGTTCATCGGCCGCAGCGCCCGCGCTTCCAGCTCGCGGCGGGCGGGGTCGAGCAGCAGGTCGCCGGCGGCGATCACGCCGCCGCCGATCACGATCACCTCGGGCTCGAAGATGTTGGCGAAGCTCGCCAGGGCGACGCCGAGGCGGGCGCCGACCAGGTCGAAGACCTCGATCGCGGTCGCGTCGCCCTCCTGGGCGGCGACGGTGACCGCCCTGCCGTCGACCTCCTCGCCGGCGGCGAGCAGCTCGCCGAGGGCGGAGTCGGGCTTGCTTTCCGCGGCCGCGCGGCCTTCGCGGCCGAGCACGGTGCCCGAGGCGAAGGCCTCGACGCAGCCGCGGTTGGGGCAGTTGCCCTGACAGCCCGGGCCGTCCATCTGGATCGCCATGTGGCCCAGCTCGGCGCTCGCGCCGGTGGCGCCCCGGTAGATCTCGCCGCCGAGGATCAGGCCGCCGCCGATGCCGGTGCCGATCGTCAGCATCACCGCGTTCCGGGTGCCGCGGGCGGCGCCGAAGAGGTGCTCGGCGAGGGCAGCGACGTTGGCGTCGTTGTCGACGAAGGTGGGCAGGCCGGTGCGTTCGCCGACCAGGTCGCGGATCGGCAGGTCCTCGATCGGCAGGTTGACCGCCGCGACGGCGAGGCCCTTCTCGTGGTCGATCGTCGCCGGGATGCCCATCCCGATCGTCTCGACCCCGGCGCGCTCGGCGCGCGCCTCCTCGACCTCGCGGAGGAGCAGCTCGACCAGGTCGTCCTCGGCCTCTCCGGCGGAGCGCTCGCGGCTCTCCCAGACGGTCTTCGAGTCGCCGTCGAGGACGCCGAGCAGCATCTTCGTCCCGCCCAGATCGACGCCGATCGCTTCGGCCTGGCTCATCTCCTCTCGGAGCCTCTCTGCGGGGTCTTGTCGCGGGCGACCGCGGGCATCGGCATGATTCCTAACCCTTTCATGGTTGGCGACGGCGAGCAGCGGCCCTCCGGGCCGCCCGATTACAAGGTCTACCGTGCCCGCCGGGGCCTGCTTTCGCGCTTCCGCAAGCCCGATCTCTCGAGCCTGCGCGAGCGCGAGTGGCGGGCGCCGAAGCTGCCCGGCAGGCCCGGCGGGCCGGAGCGCGAGCGCGGGCCGCGGCCGCAACGCCCGTGGGCCCGGCGGATCCTGAAATGGGTCGGCCTGGCGGCCGCCGGCTGGGTCTTCCTCAGCTTCCTCGCCTTCGCCGTCTCGGCCCAGCTGCAGGCCTTCAAACTCTCCGGCGAGGCGAAATCGACGCTGCACGGCAACCCGCTGCTGCTGGTGCAGCCCCAGACTATCCTCGTGCTCGGCACCGATGCCCGCCCGCCCGACACGAAGGAGCCGGGGGCGGCGCCCTCGCAGGAGTGCTTCGACCAGCAGTCCCACGGCGACGTCCCGCACGGACCGTGCTCGTTCGGCGAATTCCGCGCCGACACGCTGATGCTGATCCGCGCCGGCGGCGGCGCCTTCCGCAAACTCTCGATCCCGCGCGACGTCTACGCCGAGATCCCCGGCCAGAGCCCGCAGAAGATCAACGGGGCCTTCGCCTTCGGCGGTGCCGGGGCGCAGATCGAAGCGGTCGAGGACTTCCTCGAGATCGAGGTCGACCACGTCGCGATCGTCGACTTCACCGGCTTCGAAGCGCTGATCGACGCGGTCGGCGGCGTCGAGGTCGACGTGCCCGTGAAGATCTGCGCCGACATCTCCGGCGGCGCCGGCGGCGGCCAGGGCGGCGGCACCGTCCGCCTGGCCAAGGGCGAGAACACGCTGAGCGGCGAAAAGGCGCTGATCTACTCGCGCATCCGCAAGCCCAGTCCCTGCCCCGGGCCGGGCCCGAGCGCCTACAGCCTCGGCTACGACGACTTCGACCGCGCCGCCGCCCAGCAGGCGGTGATCAGCGGCATCAAGGGCCGGCTCACCGACCCGCTCCGCCTCCCCTACAACTTCATCAAGGGGCCGATCATCGGCTGGGAGGCGCCGAAGGCCTTCGTCAGCGACATGGGCTTCCTGACGATGCCGCAGCTGATCCTGGCGGCGGCGATCGGCGGCGACAGCAAAACCGACGTGCTCTGCGAAGGGGCGAACTCCGGCTGCTCGCCGGGGCCGAGCGGGTCGATCGAAGTGCCGGACTCCGAGCGTCGGCGGGCGGTCAAGGAGCTGCAGGGCTGAACAGAACTTCTGTCGCTTTTATGACCCCATAGGGTCCAAAAGGCGACAGATCGTCGGTCAGTCCGTGGGCGCGGTCGCTGCCTTCGAGTCGCTCGACTTCGCGTCTGAGCTCTTCGAGTCGGAGGAGTCCTTGCTCTCCGATGAGCCTCCCTCAGACGGGCTGCCGTTGGCGCCGGTCTTCTTCTTCCCGTAATCGGTGTTGTGGAAGCCGGAGCCCTTGAAATGGATGGCGACTGGGTGGAGGACGCGTTCGGCGGGAGCGCCGCACTCCTGGCACTCGGTGAGCGCCTCGTCGCTCATCTTCTGGATCACGTCGAAGACGTGCCCGTTCTCGCACTTGTACTCGTAGATCGGCATGGCGGTGGGCGATTATCGCAGCCGATACGGTTCCGCCATGGCCGACGCCGCGCAGGAGACCGCAACCGAGGGGACCTCGATGGAGGAGATCGTCGCGCTCTGCAAACGGCGCGGCTTCGTCTTCCCCTCCTCGGAGATCTACGGCGGGCTCGGCTCGACCTACGACTACGGCCACTACGGCGTCCTGCTCAAGAACAACGTCAAAGCCGAGTGGTGGCGGGCGATGCTGCAGGACCGCGACGACGTCGTCGCGCTCGACTCGGCGATCCTCCAGCACCCGCGGGTCTGGGAGGCGTCGGGGCACCTGGAGGGCTTCACCGACCCGTTGGTGCAGTGCCTCGGCAAGTGCAAGAGGCGCTGGCGCGAGGACCATCTGCGCGAGGCGGTGGAGGCCGAGGGCGGTGACCCCGAGGCCGAGCTGCGCTGCCCGGAGTGCGGCGGCGAGCTCTCCGAGCCGCGCCAGTTCAACCTGATGTTCGAAACCCACGTCGGCCCGGTGGCGGGCGAGGGCTCGGAGGTCTACCTGCGGCCGGAGACGGCGCAGGGCATCTTCATCAACTTCAAGAACGTGCTCGGCTTCGCCCGCAAGAAGCCGCCCTTCGGCATCGCCCAGATCGGCAAGTCGTTCCGCAACGAGATCACCCCCGGCAACTTCATCTTCCGCACGCGCGAGTTCGAGCAGATGGAGATGGAGTTCTTCGTGCCGCCCGCCGAAGCGGCGAAGTGGCACGGGGTCTGGATGGAGGAGCGCGAGCGCTGGTACACGGAGCTGGGGATCCGACCGGAGATGCTGCGGGTGCGCCCGCACGGCGCCGACGAGCTCTCCCACTACTCCTCGGCAACCAGCGACATCGAGTACCTCTTCCCGATCGGGTGGTCGGAGCTGGAGGGGATCGCCAACCGGGGCGACTTCGACCTCACCCAGCACGCCAAGTTCAGCGGCGAGAAGCTCGAGTACTTCGACCAGGGGACGAAGGAGCGCTACGTCCCGCACGTGATCGAGCCCGCCGCCGGCGCCGACCGCGCCACGCTCGCCTTCCTGGTCGACTCCTACGACGTCGAGGAGGTCGAGGGGCGGCAGCGCACGGTGCTGCGCCTCCACCCCCGCCTGGCGCCGGTCAAGGTCGCCGTCCTGCCGCTGGTCTCCAAGGAGGGCATGCCTGAGAAGGCGCGCGAGGTCTTCGAGCAGGTGCGCCGCCGCGTCCCTGCCGAGTTCGACGAGGGCGGCTCGATCGGCAAGCGCTACCGCCGCCAGGACGAGATCGGCACCCCCTGGGGCATCACCGTCGACCACCAGACGATGGAGGACGACACCGTCACCCTGCGCGACCGCGACTCGCTCGAGCAAGCCCGAGTCCCGATCGACGGCCTCGCCGACAACCTCGCCGCGCGCCTCGCCCAGCCCTGGCACACCCCGAAGCTGAGCTAGCCGCCGGCAAACGCGGGCCGTAATCTCCTTCCACGATGAAGGCCAGCCTGTTTCGGGATCGGGACTTTCGGCTGGTCGCCGGGTCGGTGGGGCTCTCGGCGTTGGGCGACTGGGTGGCGATCGTCGCGCTGGGGCTGCACGTCAAGGAGATGACCGACTCGGGGTTCGCGGTGGCGGCCCTGTGGATCTGCCTCTTCGGCCCGTCGGTGGCGGTCGCCGGCTGGGTCGGGCTGCTGGTCGACCGGGTCGAGGCGACGCGGCTGCTCGCCGCGGTCTCCGCCGTCGGCGCGGTCGCCGCCGCAGCGCTCGCCTTCACCGACAGTCTTGCGCCGGTGCTGATCCTCACCGCCGCCCTCGGCGTCGTCTTCGCCACCTCCTCGCCAGCGGAGTTCTCGCTGGTGCCGCCGCTGGCCGGAGAGGACCGCATCCAGGAGGCGAACGGACACATCGAGACCGCCCGCTACGTCGGCTTCGGCATCGGGCCGCTGCTCGGCGGCTTCCTCTTCGCCGCCGGCGGGCTCGAGCTGGCGATGCTGGTCGACGCCGCCACCTTCGCCGCCGTCGCGGTCGCGGCGCTGGCGCTCAGGGTCCGCCGCCGGCCCGCCGAGCTCGGCGACGCCGAGCGCACGCCTCGCGCCCGCGACGGCATCGCCTTCCTCTTTCGCGACCGACTGCTGGCCCTCGTCATGACCGTCGCCTTCGCCTCGCTGCTCTTCATGTCGGCGGTCTGGGTCGGCGAGCTGTTCTTCGTCGAGGACGTGCTCGGCCGCGGCGACGTCTCCTACGGCGCGATGCTCTCGATCTGGACCGCCGGGATGGCGCTCGGCGCGATGCTGCTCTCGCGCCGGGTCGCCGTCGGCGCGGTCGCGGCGGCGGGCCTGGTCGCCGCGACCACGCAGGGCGCCGCGCTCGCCCTGCCGGCGCTCTGGCTCAGCTTCGCCTTCTTCCTCGCCTGCTCGTTCCTCGGCGGCGTCTCGCACGGCCTCAAGAACGTGATGTTCCGCAGCCTGATCCACGTGCGCGTCCCCGACGAGCTGCACGGGCGCGCCTTCGCCGCCTACAACGGCATCCGCAACACCGCCGAGCTGGGCGCCTTCGCCGCCGGCGGCCTGCTCGTCGCCGCGATCGGCGCCCGCGGCACGCTGGCCTACGCCGGCGGCCTCTCCGCTCTCGCCGGGGTCGTCGGCGTGCTGACCCTGCTGCGCATGTACCGGGGCTGGATCCCGACCGGCCCGGTCGGCCCGCCGACCGAGCGCTCAGGCGCCGAGGAAGCGGGTGACGTCGGTGGCGTCGGCCTCTAGGGCGGCGGAGACCCTGGCGGGGATCGACTCGAGCGGCTCCACCGTCACCTCCCCGCCCGGCATGCCCCACTTGGCGACCGCGCGGCCGTCCGCCATGGCGAAAGGGTGAAACATGCCGTTGCGCGTCACCAGGTTCGTGTGCGGGCCGAGGATCGGCTCGCGCGAGGTCCAGCCGAGCAGCACCGGGTCGAAGGCGCCCAGCAGGCGCGGCGCCGGCAGCGGTTGAGCCTCCTCGCGCTTGGCGAGGCGCACCAGCCCATCCTCCCCCTCCTCCAGCTCGGCTCCGATCGCGCGCAGTCCGGCGCGGGCGTCGCGCAACGGCAGGCCCGCCCACTTGGCCAGGTCGCGGTCGTTCGCGGGCTGATGGCCCCTCAGGTAGCGGCAGGCGAGCTCGGCCAGGGCCTCGTCGCGATCGAGCGGGCGCGCCTCCCCGAGCCACTCGCGGACGAGCACATAGGCGTGCTGCTTGCCGACCATCGGCCCCCGCACGGCGACGCCACGCAGGGCGGCGAGGAAGAGCAGGTGGATCATCGCCTGGCCTTCGGTCCCCACGTCCGCCGAGTCGAGGCGCTCGCGCAACTCGATCCGCGTCAGCGGCCCCTCGTCGGCGAGCGCCCGCTCGATCGTCGCCACGGCCCGCTCGGCCGCAGCCTCGCTCACGCCCTCCTGGCGCAGCCGGCGAGCGCTCGAGGTGAGCAGCGGTGGCGTGGTCAGCGCCTGCAGCAGCGGGTAGTCCTCGCCGCTGACCAGATGCAGCGTGCCGCGGTTGAGCCAGGTGACGACCAGTTGCCGCGCGGCGAGCGCGCCCTCGACGTCGGCAGCGGTCAGGTCCTCCGTCCGCACCCGCACGGCAAGGCGGAAGCCGCGCGGGTCCTGGCCCTGCACGGCGAGCAGCCGCTCGGCGACGGCGACTGGATCGGCGAGCGCCGGTCCCGAGAGGCCCTGCGAGGCGAGGCGTTCGGCGAGGATCGAGCTTGGCGGCACCGGCATCTGCCGATGCGCGGCTAACCGACTGCGACCAGGTCGACGACGAAGACGAGCGGTTCGTTGGGACCGATCGTTGGCGGACGGCCTTCTTCGCCGTAGGCGAGTTCGGCCGGGATGATCAGCTCGCGCTGGCCGCCGACCTTCATCCCCACGATCCCTTGGTCCCAACCGGGGATCACTTCGCCCGCGCCGAGGGGGAAGGTGAACGGTTCGTTGCGATCCCAGGACGCGTCGAACTCTTTGCCGCTTTCCATGCCGACGCCGACGTACTGGACGGTCACTTCGTCGCCGGTTTTGGCTTCGGCGCCGGTACCTTCGATCAGGTCGACTTTTTCGAGCTGCGTCGGGGCAGCTCCCCTCGGCAGGACGACTTTTGGCTTGCCGCGGGTCGAGGCGTCGCCGCTCGTCTCCAGCGGCGCCGAGCCGGCCGCGCCCGCCGAGTCGGTCGTGGTCGAGTCGCTCGAGGAGTCGTCGTCGCCGCAACCGGCGAAGGCCAGCACGGCGCAGGCGGCGAGGGTAAGCATCAGGGCCTTCATGCTGCGGGCATCTTAAGCATTCGCAGGTCGAGGGGGCATCGAGGTGGGTAAGGTCGGCCGATGGACAGTCCCGTGCTGACCTCGGTGATCGTCCCCGCCGCAATCGCGGTGATCATGTGCAGCCTCGGCATGAGCCTGACGCCGGGCGACTTCCGCCGCGTCGTCGTCGCCCCGCGCGGGATCGCGATCGGGATGCTCAACCTGGCGCTGATCTCCCCGCTGCTGGCGTTCACCGCGGCGGAGCTCTTCGACCTGGCGCCCGAGCTGGCGGTCGGCCTGGTTCTGCTCGGCGCGTCCCCCGGCGGGATGATGGCCAACATGCTGACCCACCTCTCGCGTGGGGACACGGCGCTCTCGATCTCGATGACCGCGATCAGCAGCGTCGGCGCGATGGTGACCGTGCCGCTCTTCCTCGCCCTCGCCTCAAGCCACTTCGGCGCCGACGACGTCGGCGAGGCGAGCATGCTCGGCGTCGTCGCCCGCGTCTTCGCGATCACGATCGTCCCGGTCGCGATCGGGATGGCGCTGCGGCAGCGCAACCCGCGACGGGTCGACGCGATCTACCCCCGCTTCCGCGACCTCTCGCTCACCCTGTTCGGCCTGGTGATCCTCGGCGCGATCGCCAGCGAGCACGACACCGTCGCCGAGAACGCGCTCGCGGTCGGCGGTGCCGCGCTCGCGCTCAACGTCGCCGCGATGTCGATCAGCTTCGCGATCTCCAAGCTGGCCCGCCTCGACGACCGCCAGGCGACGGCGATCTCGCTCGAGCTCGGCATCCACAACGCGGCGCTGGCGATCGCCGTGGGCGGCTCGCTGGCACCGGAGCTGACCATCCCGGCCGCGGTCTACGCCTCCTTCATGCTCTTCACCGGCGGCGGCTTCGCCTGGGCGATGAGCAGGCGCAACGGCGCGGCGGCCGCCGCAACAGCCGTGGCCGCACCAGCCCTCGAACCGAAGTGAGCGCTTAGACTCGACTCCGGGATGGGGACGAACCTCGCATCGATCGTCACCGAGAGCGCCGCGCGCACGCCGGACGCGCCGGCGGTCCGACTCGGCGAGGCCGAGCTGAGCTATGCCGAGCTCGACGAGCGCAGCGCCCGCCTGGCGACGCTGCTGGCCGAGAATGGACTCGAGCCGGGAGACCGGGTCGGGGTGATGCTGCCCAACGTGCTCGAGTTCCCCGTCGCCTACTACGGCGTGCTTCGGGCCGGTTGCATCGTCGTGCCGATGAACGTGCTGCTGAAGCGGCGCGAGATCGCCTTCTACCTGGAGGACTCCGGCGCCGAGCTGCTGCTCGCCTGGCACGGCTTCGCCGAGGAGGCGCGCGAGGGCGCCGGCGACGCGAGCGCCGAGCTGGTCGAGGTCGAGCCGGCCTCCTTCGCCGCGCTGCTCGCCAACCGCGAGCCGTCGCCTGGGCTCGCCGACACCGACGAGGACGACACCGCGGTGATTCTCTACACCTCCGGCACGACCGGCAAGCCGAAGGGCGCCGAGCTGACCCACGCCAACCTCGCCCGCAACGCCGAGGTTTCCTCGCGCACGACCTGCGAGATCGCCGCCGGCGACGTCGTCTTCGGCGGCCTGCCGCTCTTCCACTCCTTCGGCCAGACGGTGGCGATGAACGCCTCGCTGCGCGTCGGCGCCTGCCTCACGCTGGTGCCGAAATTCGATCCGGGCGAGGCGCTGGCGACGATCCAGCGCGACGAGGTCACCCACTTCTACGGCGTGCCGACGATGTTCGGCGCCCTCCTCCACCATCCCGACCGGGAGGGCTACGACACCGCCTCGCTGCGCACCTGCATCACCGGCGGCGCCTCGATGCCGGTCGAGGTCCTGCGCGGCTTCGAGGAGGCCTTCGGCGCGATCGTGCTCGAGGGCTACGGCCTCTCGGAGACGTCGCCGGTCTCCTCCTCGAACCATCCCGACAAGGAGCGCAAGCCGGGCTCGATCGGCACCCCGATCGACGGAGTCGAGATGAAGGTGGTCGACGAGAACGACGCGGAGGTCGAGCAGGGCGAGGTCGGCGAGATCGTGATCCGCGGCCACAACATCATGAAGGGCTACTGGCAACGCCCCGATGCGACCGAGGAGGCGATGCGCGGCGGCTGGTTCCACAGCGGCGACATGGCCCGCACCGACGAGGAGGGCTACTTCTTCATCGTCGACCGCAAGAAGGACCTGATCATCCGCGGCGGCTACAACGTCTACCCGCGCGAGGTCGAGGAGGTCCTTTACGAGCACCCCAAGATCCGCGAAGCGGCGGTGCTCGGCGTCCCCCACGACGAGTGGGGCGAGGAGATCGGCGCCGCCGTTGTCCTCCACGAGGGCGAGGAGCTGAACCCCGAGGAGGTCAGCGCCTACGTCAAGGACCGCATCGCCGCCTACAAGTACCCGCGGGTCGTCTGGTTCCTCGACGACCTGCCCAAGGGCCCAACCGGCAAGATCCTCAAGCGGGAGATCGAGACCCCTGCCGCTGTGTGACGAAGTCACCAGGGGAGAAACTGGCTGGCCGGCCAGGATCGCGGTAACCTCTTCACCGAAAGCCGTCACGGACGCGTCCGGCCGTCCCGCACCCGAAGGAGAGCTATGAGCGTCGCATCCCAGAGCCTGATGGACAACGTCACTTACGAGGACCTCTACAAGCGCTGGGAGCAGGGCAACTGGAGCGCCTACGACATCGACTTCTCCGCGGACCGCAACGGCTGGGAGGCGCTGAGCGACATCCAGCGGCGCTCGGCGATGTGGATCTACTCGATGTTCTACTACGGCGAGGACCGGGTGGCCGACACCCTCGCCCCCTACATCAACGCCGCGCCGAGCGAGGAGCAGTCCTACTTCCTCGCCACCCAACAGGTCGACGAGGTCCGTCACTCGATCTTCTTCCACCGCTTCTTCAAGGAGGTGATCGGGGTCGGCGGCGACTCGATCCAGCAGACCCTCTCCTCGACCATGCCGCAGCTCAATTGGGGCTACCGCGGCATCTTCGACCGGCTCGACCTGATGGCGGAGGAACTGCGCAAGGACCGCTCGCTGCCCAAGTACGCGCAGGCGATCACGCTCTACCACCTGATCGTCGAGGGCAGCCTCGCCCAGCCCGGCCAGCACTTCATCGAGGACTTCTTCGCCTCGGAGGAAACGATGCCCGGCTTCAGCTCGGGGATGGGCAACGTCTCCAAAGACGAGCAGCGCCATATCGGCTTCGGCGTCAAGGTGCTTTCCGAGCTGCTCGCCGAAGGGGCGCCGGGCTGGGAGGAGAACCGAGCCGCCGTGACCGAGCTGCTGCGCGAAACGCTGCCCTACGGGCCGGCCGTCTTCTACCCGCCTAACCTCGACCGCGAGTACACCGAGTGCTACGGGTTCTCGCTCGAGGACATCTTCTCCTTCGGGCTGAAACTGATCCGCCAGCGCTGGCGCACGATCGGCTACCCGACCGAGGAGATGCCGCCGGGCGTCTTCCCTTTTGACCCCGAGGCCACGCCGGAGGAAGTCGCGGCGCGCCAGGTGAAGCTGATGGAGGCCGGCGTGCTCGGCCCGCCCAACGGCGTGACGCCCGACGCTTCGCCCGAGACGCAGCGGCTCTACTTCGACGTGATCGAGCGGGTCGCCGACCCGGCGGCGGCCAACGGCTCGCCGCTCGTCTACCAGTACCGCTTCGACGACGCCGACCCATGGCACCTGACGCTCGACAACGGCTCGACCAGGGCCGAGCCGGGCGAGGCGCCGAACCCGACGCTGACCCTGGAGACGAGCTGGGGCGACTTCGTCGCGATGGGCAAGCCGGAAGCGAACCCGCTGAAAATGATGCTGCAGCGCCGCATCCGGCCGCGCGGCCCGATCCGCGAGATCGCCCGCCTGCGCAAAGTCTTCCGCTAGGCGCCGTTCAGGAGATCGGCGGGCGGCGATCGGCCCAGGGCCGCTCGGCCTCGAGCTGAGCGGCCAGCGAAAGCAGCGTCGCCTCGTCCCCCGGGCGGCCGATCAGCTGCACCGCCAGCGGCATGCCGTCGGCGGCGAAGCCGGCGGGCACCGACATCGCCGGGTTGCCTAGGTGGTTCCAGGGGACGCAGTAGGGATAGAAGCGGCTCATGCCAAGCACGGTCTGGATCGCGCCCCGACTCTCCCAGCGCCGCACCGGCAGTGCAGTGCCACCCATGACGGGCGTCATCAGCACGTCATGGGAATCGAAGATGGCGTTGACGCGTGCCGCATCGGCGGCTTCGGCCTTGCGCGCTTTCTCGAACAGCCCGTCGGGAATCAGGCGACCGAGCCGGGCGAAGCCGCGGGTGCGCCGTTCGAGCCGCTCGGGGTGTGGCACCCGGGAGAAGTCTTCGGCGATGCCGCGCAGGTAGCGCGGCGTGATGTTGTTGCCGATCCCACCCCAGGCCGGATCGCGCTGCTCGGCCTCGTGGCCCAGCGAGCGCAGCAGCTCGGCGGTCTCGACGACGGCGCCCTTGGCGACCTCGTCGACGCTGGGCGGCGCGGCGGCGCGGGGCGGCGCGGCCGACCAGGCGATGCGCAGCCTGCCTGGTGCAGTTGCCGCGGCCTTGGTGAAAGGCCGCTCGGGCGGCGGGGGCGCACCCGGCTCGCGCGAGCCGCCGCTGACCAAGTCGAGCCAGAGGGCGGTGTCGGCGACGTTGCGGCTGACGCAGTTGTAGACGGAGAGGCCGTTCCAGTGCTCGAGGTCGGGTGCCAGCGAGACGCGGCCGCGCGTCGGTTTCAGCCCGACCAACCCGCAGCAGGCGGCGGGGATGCGGATCGAGCCGCCCCCGTCGTTGGCGTGCGCCAGCGGGACGACGCCGGCGGCGACCAGGGCAGCCGTCCCGCCGCTCGACCCGCCGACCGAGCGGGAGGTGTCCC
>DATDBO010000066.1:0-5156 GCA_036524775.1 Solirubrobacterales bacterium | reverse complement strand
CGGCGGGAGTAGGACTCGGCGAGCAGCGCCCCGGCGGCCTCTTCGAGCGCGCACTCGCGCACCTCGGCGGGCGTCATCTCGGCGTTGCAGCGCCCGGCGCCGAGGCGGGCTTCCTGGCGCTCGCGGGCCGCCGCGACCCGCTCGCGGACCTTTGCCGAAGCCTCTCCGGGCGGACCGCCGATCTCGGCTGCGCTCGGCTGGCGGATCGCGACGAGGACGTCGAGCCGGTCGGCGAGCGCGCCGCTGAGCCGTCCCTGGTAGCGCCGCACTTCGAGCGGCGCGCAGTTGCACTCGGGATCGGCCTCGCCGCGCCCGCAGGGACAGGGGTTGGACGCGGCGACGAGCATGAAGCGGCAGGGCAGGCGGCGGTTGCTGCCGGCGCGAGAGATAACCACCGAGCCGGCCTCCAGGGGTGCCCGAAGCGCCTCCAACGCTTCGCGAGAGAACTCGCAAAGCTCATCGAGGAAGAGCACGCCACGGTGCGCAAGGGTCGCTTCACCCGGCCCAGGCGGGTTGCCGCCTCCTATAAGACCGGCGGACGTGACCGTGTGATGAGGAGCTCGAAAGGGTCGACCGCCCACAGGCCGTCCAACCAGCTGCCCACAGGCACTCGCGATCCGAGCGACTTCAAGAGCCTCCTCCGAGCTGAGCGGCGGCAGAATCGAAGGCAATCTGCTCGCAGCCAGCGACTTTCCCGCACCAGGCGGGCCGACCATCAGCAGGCTGTGACCGCCTGCCGCCGCGACCTCGAGGGCATAGCGGAGGTGAGGCTGGCCCCGGAGGTCGGCAAGATCCGGGGCGCCGCTGGGCAGGGTCGGCAGCGGCATTGGCACAGGGCGCTTAGGCGCCCACTCCCCGGCAGCCAAGCCCGGAACCTGCTCGAGTGTTTCCAATGGGAGGACGTCCAGCCCGCTGACAAGTGCGGCCTCCGAGCCATTCTCGACGGGCACGATCACCGCCTCCGCCCCCTGCCGGCGCGCGGCCTCGGCGATGGCCAGGACGCCGGGGATCGGCCGCACCGTCCCGTCGAGGGCCAGCTCGCCCGCCATCGCCAGCCGCGGCAGACGCTCCCACTCGAGTTGGCCCGAGGCGACCAGAAGCGCCACCGCGATCGGCAGGTCGAGGCCGGGGCCGGCCTTGCGCACGCTGGCCGGAGCCAGGTTGGCGACGATCCGCTGCAGGGGGAAGTCGAAGCCGCAGTTGGCGAGCGCCGCGCGCACCCGCTCGCGCGCCTCCCGCACGGCGGCGTCGGGCAGGCCGACGACGGAGAAGGCCGGCAGGCCGCGGTGCACGTCGACCTCGACCCGCACGGGTCGGGCGGCGATGCCGTCGAGGGTGAACGTCTGCGCCGTGGCGAGCATTGCGGCCACGCTGACGGGCGCGAACGCGCACGTGGCGCGCAGCTTCTAAATCTTGCGAGACGGCTGTGTGGAGAAAGGCATGAGGCAGACCACTGCCCTAGCTTCGCCCCGATGACGGGGGCGCGGCAGCGACTCGGACGGGCGGCGGAGGACCTCGTCGCCGCACGGCTTCACGGCGCCGGCTGGGAGGTCGTCGAGCGCAACGCCCGCACCCGCCACGGCGAGCTCGACCTGGTCGCACTCGACGGCCGCGCGCTGGTCTTCGTCGAGGTCAAGGCGGGTCGAGCCGGCTCGGCCTTCGGCCCGGAGCGGCCCGTGCTCTCGGTCGACTTCCGCAAGCAGGCCCGCATCCGCCGCCTCGCCACCGCCTGGATGAGCGAGCGGCGCGACCTGCCCCGCTACGACCGGATCCGCTTCGACGCAATCGGCGTCACCTACGACCGCGCAGGCCGCGTAGTCGACTACGAGCACCTCGAAGGCGCGTTCTAGCCGGCCAGCTCGAGCTGCGCGTAGGCAACGCTCTGGAACGAGCGGCGGTGCAGCGGTGAGATGCCGAGTCGCTCGATCGCGGCGCGGTGCTCGGGGGTCGAGTAGCCGACGTGCTCCTCGAAGCCCCAGCCGGGATGACGGCTCGCGACCTCGTGCATGTAACGGTCGCGGGTGACCTTGGCGATCACCGAGGCGGCGGCGATCACCGCGCTCGTCCCGTCGCCTTCGACGACCGCCCGGTGCGGCACCGCGCACTCGCGCAGCGAGAAGCCGTCGACCAGGCAGGTCGCCTCCTCCCCGGGCGCGAGGCGTTCCAACGCGCACGAGAGCGCTTCGATGTTGGTCACGTGCAGGCCGCGATCGTCGATGCCGCGCGCACAGCGGACAACGACGCTGACCCGGCTCGCCGCTCGCAGCACCGCCGGGTAGAGCTCCTCGCGGCGCTCGGGCTTCATCTGCTTGGAGTCGTGAACCCCCGCCAGCGCGCGCCGGTCGGCGCGCGAGAGCGTCTCGTAGTCGATCAGTACCGCGGCGGCAACCAAGGGGCCCGCCAGGCATCCCCGCCCGGCCTCGTCGGCACCGGCCACCTGGCGGCTGCCGAGCCCGCGGTCGAAGGCGAAGAGCCGACGCGAGCGGGCCAGGCGCCGCCTGTGCGCCTTCGAGCCGTTAGAAGATTCCGACGCGGTCCGGCGGCCAGTAGGTGGCGAAGGCCTTGCCGATGATCCAGTCTCGGGGGACGGGGCCCCAGAAGCGGCTGTCGTCGCTTGCCCCACGGTTGTCGCCCATCATGAAGTAATGGTCGGGCGGGATGACGATCGGCTTGGGCATGTTGCAGCGAGAATCGCCCAGGGCGCAGGGGTTGATGTAGGGCTCGTCGGTCTTCTCCACGCCGTTGACGACCGGGTGCCCGTTGCGGATCGCGAGCTCGTCCCCCGGCCCGGCGACGATCCGCTTGATGAAGTTCTGGCTCGACCGCTCGGGGGTCGGCATCGCGCAGGCTTCCTGCGGGCCGTGCGGCCTGCCGCACTGGCCGCCGTTGTCGGCGCCGGTCGGCGGGTGGAAGACGATGATGTCGCCGATCTCGGGGTCGCTGAAGTGGTAGAGGAAACGGTTGACGAGGACGCGTTGGCCGACGTCGAGCGTCGGCTCCATCGACTGCGAGGGGATCTGGTACGGCTTGACCAGCCAGGCCTGGATCGCCAGCGCCAAGCCGATCGCCAGGGCGACGATCACGACCAGCTCGACGAGGCCGCCGGCGCGGCTCTCCGGCTTGGGGATGCTCGGGGTCAGTCTTTGCCCTCGCCGGAGTCGTCGCCGGACTCCTCGGCAGCCGCCTCCGGCTCGGCATCGCTCTCCGCCTCGGGCTCCTCAGCCTCCGCCTCCGGCGCTTGATCCACCTCGGCTTTCGGCTCCTCGGCCTCCTCTGCCGGCGCCTCAGCCACCTCGGCCTTCGGCTCCTCTGCCGGCGCCTCAGCCTGAGGCTCCTCGGCCTGAGGCTCTTCGTCTTCGTCAACCTGAGTAATGCCCTCAGCATCAGCCGCAGCAGTAGGCACGGAGATCAGCTCCTCGTCGATCCCCCACCTCCGCTCGGCGACGCGCGCCGCCTTGCCGATGCGGCCACGCAGGTAGTAGAGCTTGGCCCGGCGCACGTCCCCGCGGGCGGCGATCTCCAGCTTCTCGATCTTCGGCGAGTGCAGCGGAAAGGTCCGCTCGACGCCGACGCCGAACGACTGCTTGCGCACCGTGAAGGTCTCGCGCACGCCGGAGCCCTGCCGCTTGAGCACGATGCCCTCGAAGACCTGGGTGCGGCGGCGGCTGCCCTCGACGACCTGGAAGTGGACGCGCACGCGATCGCCAGGCGCAAAGGACGGCAGTCCCTGCCTGCGCTGGCCACGCTCGATGCTGTCGATGACGCTGCTCATTGGCGAGAAAAAACCGCCGGAGCCGGGTTCGGCAGCCGCGCGGTGGCGGAATCGTACCTACTCGGGATCTTTTTCGAGCTGCTCGGCGCGCGCCTGGCTCTGCTCGGCCCGCCAAAGGCGGACCCGCTCGTGGTCGCCGGAGAGCAGCACGTCCGGCACCCCCCACCCCCGGTAGGACGACGGCCGCGTGTAGTGCGGGTACTCCGGCGCGCCCTCCAATACCTGGCTGAAGGACTCCTCGACCGCGCTCCGCTCGTGCCCCAGCGCTCCCGGCAGCTTGCGCATCAGCACGTCGGCGAGGACCATCGCCGGCAGCTCCCCGCCGGCCAGCACGTAGCGCCCGATCGAGACCTCGTCGTCGGCCAGGTGCTCGTGCACCCGCTCGTCGAAGCCCTCGTAGCGCCCGCAGAGCAACGCCACGTGCGGCTCCCGGGTCAGCTCGTCGGCGAGCGCGTCGTCGAGCAACCGCCCGGTCGGCGAGAGCAGCACGACCCGGGGCCTCTCGCCGCTCGCGTAGGCGGCCTGCAGCGCCGCGTCGACGACGTCGACCCGCAGCACCATCCCGGCGCCGCCGCCGTAGGGCGCGTCGTCGACTTGGCCGGCCCCCAGCGGCGTCGTGTCGCGGTAGTTGACGAGGCGCAGCTCGTTCCCCTGCGCGATCGCGTTCTGGACCGAGCGCTGGCCCTGGAACCACTCGAAGGCCTCGGGGAAGAGGGTGAAGACGTCGAGCTTCAAGCTCAGTCGAGGATGTCGACGACCACGCGCCGATCCATGCGCACGGCAGCCGCCTTGGCGACGGTCCGGATCGCGTTCGCCACGCGCCCGCCTTTGCCGATCACCCGCCCCAGGTCCCCCTCGGCGACCGAGATCTCGTAGATCAGGTCGCCGTCCTCTTCGAGCTCCTCGACCTCGACGGCGTCGGGCTCCTCTACCAGCGCCCGAACGATGAACTCCAGCAGCTCGGTCACGAGCCGTCAGCTGCCGGAGGCGGCGATGCCCTTGGTGCGCAGCAACGTGGCCACCGTCTCGGACGGCTGTGCGCCGTGCTCGAGCCAGTGACGGGCGCGCTCCTCGTCGAGCTCGATCGTCGAGGGCTCGGTCTGCGGGTTGTACCGGCCGATCGTCTCGATCGTCCGCCCGTCGCGGGGCGAGCGTTTGTCGGCGACGACGATCCGCCAGATCGGGTTCTTCTTCGAACCCACCCTCCGAAGTCTGATTCTCACTGCCATCGGACGGAGCAGGGTACAGAAAGCCGCCCCCGGACGCGGGAGCGCGGCCGCCAGGCTTCCGGTGATTATGAAGGCGGCCGCGCGGGAGCGGAGGAGGCGGCGTCTTGTTCGGCGCGCACGTCGTCCCCGTCGCTATCTGATTCTTCGGGGACGAC
>DATDBO010000065.1:0-8712 GCA_036524775.1 Solirubrobacterales bacterium | reverse complement strand
GGTTCCGCGGCGGCTGGGGGCCTGGATCAACGTCCGCCGGCCGGAGTTGCGTACCAAGCTGACTCGTGAGGCCGGCGTACCCGCACCCGGCCTGATCGCCTCGGTCGGCTGGCCGGTCGCCTGGTACTTCGCGCACAAGGTCAGCGCCAACGACACCGAGAGCGTCAAGAGGACGGCCGGAACGTTGCCTGCTCTTCTCGACCGCGTCGACGAGCTGCTCGACGAGGGGACGATCGGCGGCGAGCAGCGCAACGCCGCCGACTTCCAGATCGGGGCCTCGGTAAGACTGCTGATGACTTTCGAGGATCTCGCACCTGCGATGGAGGGCCGCAAGGCGGCGCGCCATGCCACCGAGCTGATGCCCGACTACCCGACGGGAGTTCCGGCGGGTTTCGTCCCGCAGGAGTGGCTCAGTGAGCAGCGATGACCGTCACTGCTGGGTTGGATAGTCGTCCGGCAGCAGGCGGAAGGGGCGGCCTCCGGGGCCTTGCATAGCACGGAAGTGGCGCGAGTCGAAGGTCAAGACGTCGACGGACTGATGGCGGTCGGCGAGCACGACTATCGATGCGTCGGTCAGGCCGATCTTCAGATCTTCGTAGCGACGGATAACCGCCGCGGCAGATTCAACGTCCGAGCGATTGAACTCGGCCAACTCGTAGGCCCCCTCCGCCACCTCGTCGAGCATTGCCAGCTGAGCGCTCTGGCCGTGCCTGGTGCCAAGCATGTAATCGAGCTCGGCGAGGACGAACGGAGAGAGAAGGAAGGGGCCGGCCAATTCCTCGACCACCGCGACAACGTCGGCGTGGCGCTTGGCGGTGGAGCTGGCGAACTGCATCAATGCGCTGGTGTCGACCAGGATCATTCGTCGCCGAATCCCTCGAGCGCCTCGTCGATACGGTCGGGATCGTCCAAAACCGGGTCGTTGAGTGCAAACAACGGACGGGGCTTCCGCTGCCGAAGCCGCTTCATCGAGATGACGTGATCGACTCCTTCGCGAATCAGCTCCGCCTCGGTCTGTCGCGTGCGGTCGGAGATGGTTTCCAGCTCCTTCTTTTGTGCCTCGGTCAGGTAAATGGTCGTCCTTTTCACGCCATACATAATGCCATATGTATCCCCCCATGTAACTCTCCAAGCCCTCGGAGCAGCAATCTCTCCCCACCCGACCGTCCTCGCTAGGTTGCGAGGAGCGCAAACTCGGCAAAAGGAGGCGTGGATGCTGTCCTGGCTGGCCAAGAAGATGATCGCTCGGAACATGGCGGCGGCGAGCTCGGGGGACATCGGGCCGACGCTGAGGATGGATGCCGAAGACGTGCGGTTTCGCTTTCCCGGCGACAGCTCGTGGGGCGGGACGTTCGACGGCAAGGGGGAGCTGGAGCCGTGGCTGCAGCGGTTTGCCGACACCGGCCTGCAGATCTCCCCCGACGAGGTGGTCCTCAAGGGCTTCCCCTGGAAGCAGACGATCTGCATCCGCGGCACCGACTACCTCGACTCGCCGGCGGGCGAGCGGGTCTACGAGAACCGCTACGTGATATGGGGCCGCATCGCCTGGGGCAAGCTGCGCGAGTACGAGGTCTACGAGGACACGCAGAAGTCGAAGGCGCTCGATGAGTACCTCGCCTCGACCGGCGACGAGCTCAGCCGTCGGGCAGCCGGCCAGGCCCGCTGAGCCCTGATGGCTCATCGCAACGCGCACCTCAACACGATCGAGAGCTCACGGCGGCTGTTCGGCCTCGACCCGGGCGCAGAGATCGAGGTGGCCGACGGCCTGCTCTTCGGCGCCGGGCGCTCGACCCACCCCGTGATCTCCAATGCCGCGTTCCGGCTTGACGACGGGCTCGATCCGGACGAGTTCCTCACGCAGGCGCGTGCCTGGTTCGCCGACCGCGGGCGCGGCTTCGCCGTCTGGGCGCGCGCCGGGGCACCGGAGGACGTCGACCTGATCGACGCGGCCGAGCGTGCCGGCCTGCAGAACGTCTACGCGATGCCCGAGATGGTCCTGGAGGGTCGGCCCCCCGAGGACGCCCGGCCGCCTACCGGAGTCGAACTGCGCCGGGTCCGCTCCCCCGACGAGGCCGCTCGGTACTGGCAGGTCGCGATCGAGTCCTACGCCGACATCGGCTTCCCGCCCGAAATCTTCGCCTTCTACGAGAACCACGAGTACCTCTGGGCCGATGGAGCCGCCGCTTTCCTTGCCCACCTCGACGGACGCCCCGCCGGCATCTCGATGACGATCGTCAGCCACGGGGTCGCCGGCATCTTCTGGGTCGGCTGCACCGCGGAGGCACGTGGACGGGGGCTCGGCCGCGCGATGACCGCCGCCGCCCTCGACGCCGGCTTCGAAATGGGCGCCGAGTCGGCCTCGCTGCAGGCGTCGCCGATGGGCGAGAGCATCTATCGGCGGATGGGGTTCGAGACGATCTACGACTACCGGCTGTACCTCTGCCCCGCACCCGGCTGAGCGCAGCGCATACGATCCGCGCGTGATCTACCTGCTGCGACACGGCGTCGCCGAGCCACACGGCGGCGACGACACGGCGCGGCGCCTCACCGCCGAGGGAGAGCGCCAAGCGGAGGCGGCCGGGCGCGCGTTGGCGGCGCTCGGAGCGAACGTCGACGCCTGCCTGACCAGCCCCAAGGTGCGCGCCGCCGACACTGCCCGACTCGCCTGCCGAGCGCTCGGCCTCGAGCCCGAGGTCGCCGGCGAGCTGAGCGGCGGCGGGTTCGACGCGCTCGGCCTTGCCGCGGGTCGTGGCGACGTTCTCCTGGTCGGGCACGAGCCGGACTTCTCCGACGAGATCGCCCGCTTGACCGGCGCCAGGGTGAAGCTGCGCAAGGGCGGCCTCGCGATCGTCGACGGCGGCACCCTGTTGGCGCTGCTGCGGCCTGAGGACCTGGCTGGGGAGAGGGGTGCCCCGACCGCCCATGGGAGGTGAAGCGGCCGGGACACGCTTTTGTTGAAGTCAGGACGCGCTTGGCGCGGTCTGTTGTCTATCAGACACCTAACCTCGAAGTCGATGGAGCTGTCCGCTTCGCCGGTTCTTCCTCCCATGACGCGGGGTTTGAAAATCCAAGTCACGCAAACCGTGACACTTATTTCCACAACATGGAACGGTGCAACCGCGCTTTTGTCAGGGCCTTGACGATTCTTTTGCCAGGCCTCGTCCCGACGGGTCCCGGTGACCGACTGGCCGGTCAACCAGGATCGGGCGGTTCCTTGTAGCCTCCGCGGCCGACTTCCGACCTAAAGGAGAGCGCAAGACCGATGGGACTTCTTGATGGGAAAGCGGCGATAGTCACCGGCTCAGCCCGGGGGATCGGCCGTGCCACCGCGGAGCTGTTCGCCGGCGAGGGCGCCAAGGTTCTGATCAACGACCTCGACGCCGACGTCGCCGAGCAGGCCGGCGGCGAGATCGACGGCGAGACCGCCGTCCATGCCGGCGACCTGACCAGGGAGGGCGCCGCAGACGAGCTGGTCAAGGCCGGCGTCGACGCCTTCGGCGCGATCGACATCGTCGTCAACAACGCCGGCTACACCTGGGACGGCGTCGCCCACCGCATGACCGACGAGCAGTTCCAGGCGATGCTCGACATCCACACCGTCGTCCCCTTCCGCGTCGCCCGCGCGCTCGCCCCGCACTGGCGCGAGGCCGCCAAGGCGGAGATGGGCGAGGGCAAAGAGGTCTTCCGCAAGCTGATCAACATCTCCTCGACCTCGGGGACGATGGGCAACGCCGGCCAGATCAACTACTCCGCAGCCAAGATGGCGGTCGTCGGGATGACCAAAACGCTGGCCAAGGAGTGGGGCCAGTTCAAGATCAACGTCAACGCCGTCGCCTTCGGCTTCGTCGAAACCCGCCTCACCGCCGCCAAGGAGGCCGGCGAGGAGATGACCGCGCCGACCGGCGAGAAGATCGAGCTCGGCATTCCCGAGCAGATGCGGGCGATGGCCTCGGCGATCATCCCGCTGGGCCGTCCGGCGACCCCGGCCGAGGCGTCGGGCCCTGTGCTCTTCCTCGCCTCGCCGCTCTCCAACTACGTGCAGGGCCAGACCCTGAACGTGACCGGCGGCATGTTCGGGGGGATGTACACGTAGGTCGCAGGCTCGCCGAGAGCCGGCGCCGCCCTCACTCACGGGGGCGGCGCTCCTCGGCCACCGGCTCTCCCCCCTTGGCGATCGCCTCCGGCGGCCACGGACCCGCCCAGTTGTCGCGGGCGCCGTCGATCGTGATCGTGGTGCCGGAGACGAAGTCGCCCGCTGGCGAGGCCAGCCAGGCGACCAACCAGGCCATCTCCTCGGCCCGGCCGGCGCGGCCGATCGGGATCGAGCGCTCGAGGTTGTCGATCACAACCTGCGGATACTTGGTCATCAGCGTCTCGGTGGCGAACTGGCCGGCGGCGAGGGCGCAGGTCTTGATCCCGAAGCGGGCCCACTCGATCGCAAGCGTGCGCATCATGTTCTCCACCGCCGCCCGCGCCGCCCCCGAGTGGACCATCCCCGGCATGCCGTTGTGCGGCGAGAGGGTGACGCTGAGCACCTTCCCTCCACCCTGCGGGATGAAGGCCTTGGTTGCGGCGGCATGGGTCATCAGCCAGGTGCCCTGCACGTTCAGCTCGATCACGGTGCGGAAGCCTTTCGGCGTGATCGACTCGGCCGGGGCGAGGAACTGGCCGCCGGCGTTGTTGACCAGCACGTCGAGGCGGCCGTGGCGCTCGATCAGGCGGTCGAAGAAGGGCCCGATCGCGTCCTCGTCGCGGATGTCGAGCGCCTCGTGCTCGAAGGAGCCGGCGAGGCCCTCTGCCAGGCCGGCGGTCTCCGCCAGCGGCTCCTCGCGCCGGCCACAGCCGACCACGACAGCGCCGAGCCGCGCGAGCTCGAGCGCCGTCTCCCGCCCCAGGCCGCTGCCTGCGCCGGAGACCAGGCAGACCTGGCCGTCGAGCAGGCCGGGCCGAAAGATGCGCGAGTCGGGATCGACGCCCATGCGGCCGCAAGCCTAGCCGCGAGCTAGTTCCTTGGAAATTCTCGACCCGATCCCAGGTAATGTGATCCGGCGATGAAGGTGCACGTGGAGGCCAAGCCGCTGCACGAGCCGCTCGCCGGCGGGACGCCGGGCGCCTCGGTCAGCGTCGAGCCACTGATCGCCGGCCACGTCACCTGGCCGCGCACGATGATGGAACGGCCGGGGGGCCGCTTCGAGACGCTGAAGCTGCTGCGTGCCCTGCTCACCGGGCAGCCCGCGGCAACCGTGCCCTGCCCCGCCTTCCTGATTCGCCACCCGAGCGCCGGCGCGATCCTGGTCGACACCGGCCTGCACCCCTCGATCGCCACCGACGGCGAGGAGAATTTCGGCAGGCTCGCCGCGCGCGTCGGCAAGCCCTCGCTCGAGCCCGGCTCGGACGTACCGGGGCAGCTGCGCTCCCGCGGCCTCGACCCGAGCGAGATCCCGATCGTGGTGATGACCCACCTGCACCTCGACCACAGCTCGGCGATCTCCGAGTTCCCCAACTCGACTTTCGTAGTCAGCGAGGTCGAGTGGGAGGCGGCGACGGTCGGCCCCAAACCGCTGCTCAACGGGTACCGCCGCGCCCACTTCGACTACGCCTTCGACTACCGCACGGTCGACTTCGACCGCGGCGGGATCGACTCCTACTCGAGCTTCGCCCGCTGCTTCGACCTCTTCGGCGACGGCTCGATCCGCCTCGCCTACACCCCCGGCCACAGCGCCGGCCACATCTCGGTGATCGCCCACCTCACCGAGCGCGACTTCGTGATCGGCGGCGACGCCACCTACACCGAGGCGCAGCTCGACGGCAGCGCCCCGCTCGCGCCGCGCCCCTACGACGCCCACAACTACCGGCGCTCGCTGCAGGAGCTGAAGCTGTTCCGACGCGAGTACCCGGACGCGATCGTCACGCCGGGGCACGATCCGAGCTTCTTCGAGAAGCTCGGCGACCGCTACGAGTAGCCAACCCCTCGTACATCTCTCGCACCGGGGCGAAGATCTCTGTCGCCACCTCGAGCTGGCGCTCGCGGCTGGGCTCGTCCTCGACCGGGAAGGCGACCGGCTCGCCAAACTGGACGGTGACCTTGGGAAAGCGGAAGCGCTTCCAGCGACGCACGCTGGCCGAGCCATGGATGGCCACCGGGACCACGGGCACTCCGGATTCGAGGGCGATGCGACCGATCCCCGGCTTGACCTCGCCCAGCTCATCGCTGCGCGAGCGGCCGCCCTCGGCGTAGACGAGCAGCATCCCGCCCTGCTCAAGGATCGTGAAGGCGGTCTCGAAGGCCTCCTCGTCGTGGCGGCCGCGACGGACGGGGAAGACGCCGCCGTGCTTGTAGACGTAGGTGAGGACCGGCGGGCCGAACATCTGCGATTTGGCCATGAAGCGGATCTGACGACGCAGGTAGAGGCCGACGAAGAAGTGATCCATCTGGCTGAAGTGGTTCGGCGCGAGCAGCACCGGTCCCGTCTTCGGCACGTTCTCCACGCCGATCGCCCGCGTCCGGTAGAGCAGCAGCGTCGGCGGGGTGACCAACGCACGCACAAGCGGATAGGTCCACCCCACTCCCTTGCGCGCGGCCGCGTGGAACTCGTCGAAGTAGGAAGCGGGACGGTCGTCCTTGTAGATCTGTGGCTTGAGGTCGGACATGGCGGAGCGCCGGCGGGGCCGGCCGTCGCTGTGCGTACCCCCTGCCGACCGAGCGGTTACGCGAGCGGGTCAGGATGCCCAGCCGCGAGAACGCTCCACGGCCCGCCGCCACTCGGCCAGCAGCGCCTCGCGCTCGTCCTCGTCCATCCGCGGCTCGTAGCGGGCGGCCTCGCGCCACATCTCGCCGACCTGCTCTCCGCTCCAGCGCCCCGTCGCGATCCCGGCCAGGTAGGCGGCGCCGAGCGCCGTCGTCTCGGCGATCTCCGGCACGACCACCGGCGCGCCCAGCACGTCGGCCTGGAACTGCATCAGCCAGTGGTTGACGGTGGCGCCGCCGTCGGCTTTCAGCTCAGCGAGGCGCTCGCCGGAAGCCGCCTCCTCGGCTCGCACCGCGTCGACCGTCTGGTAGGCGATCGCCTCCAACGCCGCCCGCGCCAGGTGGGCGCGGCCGCTGCCCCGGGTCAGGCCGACGATCGCGCCGCGCGCGTAGGGATCCCACCAGGGCGAGCCGAGACCGGTCAGCGCCGGGACGAAGTAGACGCCGTCGTTGCCCCGCAGCGAAGCCGCCAGCGCCTCGCTCTCCCCCGCCTCCTCGATCAGGCCGAGGCCGTCGCGCAGCCACTGCACGGCGGCACCGGTGACGAAGATCGAGGCCTCGAGCGCGTAGGCGGCCTCTCCGCCGGGCGCGCAGGCGACCGTGGTCAGCAGGCCCTCGCCCGGCTCGGGCGCCTCGGCACCGGTGTTGAGCAGGACGAAGCTGCCGGTGCCGTAGGTGTTCTTGGCGCTGCCCGCCCCATGACAGGCCTGACCGAAGAGCGCCGCCTGCTGGTCGCCGGCGATCCCCGCCACCGGCACCTCGCCGCCAAACTCCGCCGTGGTGCCGTAGACGTGCGCCGAGGGCAGCGGCTCGGGAAGGCTGGCCGGGTCGACGCCGAGCATCGCGCAGAGCTCCTCGTCCCAGGCGAGGCGGCGGATGTCGAAGAGCATCGTCCGCGAGGCGTTGGTGAAGTCGGTGGCGCGGCGGCCGGTGAGCTTGAACAGCAGCCAGGAGTCGACCGTGCCGAAGACCGCCCGCTCCGCCCCCTCGACGTTGCGCAGCAGCCACTCGATCTTGGTCGCCGAGAAGTAGGGGTCGATCGTGAGGCCGGTGCGCTCGCGGACGAGCGCCTCGCGTCCCTCCTCGCGCAGCTCGTCGCAACGGGTCGACGTGCGGCGGTCCTGCCAGACCAGCGCCCGGTGCAGCGGCTCGCCCGTCGCCGGGTCCCAGGCGACGACGGTCTCGCGCTGGTTCGCGATGCCGATCGCGTCGAGCTCGGCGCCCTGGATGCCGGCATCGGCGATCGCCCGGAGCGCGACCCGGCGCGCCACCTCCCAGATCTCGTTTGCGTCGTGCTCGACCCAACCCGGCTGCGGAAAGTGCTGCTCGAGCTCCGAGTAGGCGCGGCCGGCGATCCGTCCCTCGCCGTCGAAGACGAGGCAGGTCGTCCCCGTCGTGCCCTGGTCGATCGCGAGAATCATCTCAGCCCCCTCGCCGCGAAAGGTAGACGCGGACGAAGTCGGCCAACTGGCGACCGCGGTGGACGAAGCCGGCGAGCGAGCGGCCGGTCGCGCGGTGGGCGAGGTCGAGCTCGTACTCGCGCAGGCGCCGGCCGGCCCGGACCGCGTCGATCGTCATCCCCATCTCCATGCCGTAGCCACGGGCGAAGGGCAGCACGTCGCGCAGCACGTCGACGCGCATCGCCCGCTGGCCGGAGATCGGCGCGTTCGCCTCGAAGCCGCAGCGACGGCGGATCCCCCAGCGGGCGAAGGCGAGCGCGACGCCGAAGCCGCCGCCGACGCGGAGGCTGAAGGCAGCGACGGCGAGGTCGCACTCGCCGCGCTCGACCGCCTCGACCAACGACGGCAGCTTGGCGGCCGAAGCGCCGAGGTCGCCGTCGCAGAGCAGCACCAGCTCCGGCGCGGGCTCGTCGCTCAGCGCCGCCTCGGCGGCGGCGCCGCCGTTGGCGCCCTTGCCGTGCGGACGGCCGCGGCTGACCACCTGGGCGCCCGCGGCCATCGCCG
>DATDBO010000064.1:0-17649 GCA_036524775.1 Solirubrobacterales bacterium | reverse complement strand
AACTTGTGAGCAGGCGGGGTAAGAACCCTAGGTATGCGATTCAGCGCGGGTTCCGGCAGGGGACACCCCGCCGCCCTTAGACGCTACTCAGCCAGAACCGAGATCGTGCGGCCCTTGCGCGAGGGCTTGAACTGGACGGTGCCGGCCTGCGTCGCAAAGATCGTGTGGTCGCGGCCGAGCCCGACGCCGTCGCCCGGCCAGAACCGCGTGCCGCGCTGGCGCACGATGATCTCGCCACCCGAGACCTTCTGGCCCGCGAAGACCTTGACCCCGAGCATGTTGGGGTTCGATTCGCGCCCGTTGCGGCTGGAGCCGAGTCCTTTCTTATGAGCCATCGTCGTCCTTTTTAGCAGCAGCTTTGGGCTTAGGTGCGGTTTTTGACGCCGGCGCTGCCGCTTTGCCGGCACCCATCTTCAGCTCGGTCACCTCGAGCCGGGTCAGCTCCGAGCGGTGCCCCGCCCGGCGCCGGTAGCCCTTCTTCGGCTTGTATTTGAAGACCTTGATCTTCGGCCCGCGCAGGTGCTCGGCCACTTTCGCCTCGACTTTGACCTTCTCGAGCTCCTTCGGCTCGGCGATGACCTCTTTGTCGCGGAAGAGCACGGCGCGGAGGGAGACTTTGTCTCCCTCCTTGGCGCCGCTCAGGCGGTCGACGAGCAGCGAGCTGCCCTTCTCGACCTTGTACTGCTTGCCACCGCTCTCTATGACCGCGTACGTGCTCATTTGGCGGCGGCGGATTCTAGAGCGTCCGAGCCGGCACCGTTGCCCGCCGGGTCGCCGAGCAGCGAGGCGACCGCCGCCGCCCGCTCGACCCGCTCGATCCGCACCATCTTGCGCGAGCCGACGTAGGGCCCGCCGCCGCTGACGCTGACGATGTAGGAGTCGATCCGGGCAACCGCGTCGTCGGCGTTGTACATGTGCGGCTCCTCGATCGTCACCACGACCTCCTCGCCGACCTTGAAGGGCAGCGCCCGTTCCTCGATCTGAGCGCGGCTGCCGGATTCGACCAACGCGAAAGTGTCGATCGCCAGCGCGTCGCCGCCCTCGAAGTGGAACTGCTTGCCGGTTTCCTGCTCGAGCTCGGCGAGGCCGCTGTCGGGCTCGATCAGCTCCGCCGCGACCTTCGGGTTGACCCGCAACAGGAAGGCCTCCTCGTCGCGGGTCGCCATCTCGCGCATCTGCCGCAGGCCCTCCAGGGCGACGGTCTCGGCGGAGAGGACGACTCCCTCGCCGGAGCATGTCGGGCAGGGCGCGGTGAGGATCTCGCGCACCCCGTCGGTGATGTTCTGGCGGGTCATCTCGACCAGCCCCAGCGGCGAGACCTCCACGACGTAGCTCTTCGACTTGTCGGCGTCGAGCGCTTTGCGCAGCGTTTTCAGCACTTTGTCGCGGTTTTTCGCCCGCGACATGTCGATGAAGTCGATCACGATGATCCCGCCGATGTCGCGCAGGCGCAGCTGCCGTACCGCCTCCTCGGCAGCCTCGGTGTTGACCTTGGTGATCGTTTCCTCCAGGCCGCCTTTGCCGCGACCGGTGAAGGAGCCGCTGTTGACGTCGATCACCGTCAGCGCCTCGGTGTAGTCGATGATCAGGTAGCCGCCCGAGGGCAGGTCGACCCGCCGCACCAGGGTCGAGTCGAGTTCCTTGTCGACCCCCCATTTCTCCAGCAGCGGCTTGCTCCCCTCGTACAGCTCGACCTTCTCGACCAGCTCCGGGGCGGTGCGCTGGAAGAAGTTGGTCACCCGTTCGTACTGCTTGGGCGAGTCGATCACCGCTTTCTCGAACTCGGAGAGGAAGACGTCGCGCAGCACCCGCACGGGCAGGTCCGCCTCTTGGAAGACGAGCCCCATGCCCTTGGTCTTCTCGGCGCGCCGCTCGAGCACGTCGTAGAGCTTGTGCAGGTAGCCGACCTCCCTGACGAAGTCGGATTTTTTCGCCCCGTGGGCGGCGGTGCGGACGATCAGCCCGCCGGGGCCCTTGTAGGTGCGGTCGACCATCTTGCGCAGCCGGTCGCGCTCCGATTCGGAGAGCCGCCGGCTGACGCCGACGCCGCTGCCCTGCGGTGCGTAGACCAGGTAGCGACCGGCGATCGAGACGTTCATCGAGAGGCGGGCGCCCTTCGACTTGAGCGGGTCCTTGACCACCTGGACCAGGATCTCCTGGCCCGACTTGATCAGCTCGGTGATCTTGCGGCCGCCGCTTCCGCGGCCCCGCTTCGGCGCCTGTTCGCCGTTGGGCAGGACGATCTCGTCGACGTGCAGGAAGCCGTTGCGCTCGAGGCCGATGTCGACGAAGGCGGCCTCCATTCCGGCGAGGACGTTGTCGACCTTGCCCTTGTAGATGTTGCCGACGATCGAACGTCGGCCGCGGCGCTCGATGTAGAGCTCCGCGACGTTGCGGTTGCCGCCTTTCGTCTTCGACTCGAGGACGGCGACTCGGGTCTCGCCGCGATCGGCGGACACCAAAATGGTTTTTTTCATCTGTGTTTCAGCTCAGTTCAGGTAGGTACGCATGGCCCGGTCCCATTCGCGGGATCACCAGGCGAACCTGCCTCTCTGGCCGAGGCGCGCTTGCATGTGGATGCTCTGCAGAACTCCCAGCGCCAGCAGGGTCGCCAAGACTGACGACCCGCCGTAGCTGAGCAACGGTAGGGGAATCCCGGTGATCGGCATGATCCCCAGGTTCATCCCCACGTTGACGAGGACCTGGAACAGCAGCATGGCGGCGATGCCGCCTGCCACCAGGGTCCCGTAGGAGTTCTTCGAGAGCGTCACGATCCGCAGCGCCCGCCAGATCAGCAGGGCGTAGAGGGATAGGACGAACGCGGCGCCCGCGAACCCGTAGCGCTCACCGATCACCGCGAAGATGAAGTCGGTGTGCCGCTCGGGAACGAAGTCGAGCCGCGTCTGGGTGGCCCGATCGCCACGGCCGGTGATCTCACCGGAGCCGATCGCGATCTTGGCCTGGTTCTGCTGGTAGCCCGCGTCGCCAGGGTCCCCACTGGGGTCCAGGAAGGACGTCAATCGCTCCTGTTGGTAGCCCTTGAGGATCGGGGTCCCGATTGCGGGAGCGATCACGAGGATTACCGCCACCAGGGCGACGAGGGCCGCGCCGATCGTCGCGAAGTGCGTCCAGGGGACGCCCCCCACGTACATCACGGCGAGGGTGATTGCCCCGTACACCAGAGAGGTGCCGAGGTCCGGCTGCAGGAACACCAACGCAGCCGGGGCGAGGCCGAGGCAGAGGTAGCGCACCGTGCGCTGCCGCGGCGAGCCCCGCCGGGCGCCGTCGATTACGAAGCCGGCAAGCGCCAAGACGAGCAGGAGCTTGCCCAGCTCAGACGGCTGGAAGCTGAAGAAGGGAAGGTCGAAGGAGCGGCGCGAGCCGCGCGCGGCGAAGCCGAAGAAGAAGACGAGCGTCACGCTGACGCAGAGGAAGGTGTAGATGCCGACGCGCAGCTCGCGGAAGCGCGAGTAGTCGATCCGCGCCAGCAGGTACATCCCGACCAGGCCGGCGACGGCGTAGATCGCCTGGCGGTCGTAGAAGTAGCCGGGGCTGCCCGGCACGTCCCCCTGGGTCGCCTCCTCGAGCACGAAGACGCTGAAGGCGACCAGGGCCAGCGCGGCGAGGGCGAGCGTGCCGTCCATGTAGGGCAGGCCGATCCGCTCGGCGATGCTCGGCCGAGTGGTGAAGGCTTCGGGTCTGGCGCGGCGGGCGCGGGTCGCGTACACGGTCACTCCACCGCCCCCGCGGCTTCGACCGGCTTGGCGGTCTTCTCGAAGTGCTCCGAGAGGATCTGCAGCGCGGCGGGGGCAGCAGTGTCGGCTCCGAAGCCGCCCTGCTCGAAGGTCACGGCGACGACTATCTCTGGTTCCGGGTAAGGGGCAAGCACCACATACCATGACTGATCGGCGTACGGGGGGCGCTCCGCCGTGCCGGTCTTGCCCGCGACCGGCACCGGAAAGCCGCCGAAGACGCCGTACGAAGTGCCCCCGGGCGACTGCGCCGCGTCGTGCAGCCCGGCGAGGATCGTCTCCCGCCATTCGGGGTCGATCCTCACCGAACGCGCGGGCGGCGGGGCGACTTCGCGCAGCACCCGGCCGGCCGGGTCTTCGACCTGGAGGGCGACGTGCGGGCGCGGCACGGTGCCGCCGTTGGCGATCGTCGCGTAGGCGACGGCCATCTGCAGCGGGTCGGCCTGCAGGTCCCCCTGGCCGACCGCGAGGTTGACGTTGTCCCCGGCGGACCAGGGACGTTCCGTGAGGCCTTCCTCGTAGAGCTGGTTGCGCCAGGCCGGCGTCGGCAGCAGCCCGGGCTGCTCGCCGGGCAGGTCGATGCCGCTCTCGCGGCCGATGCCGAGCTTGTGCGACCACTCTTGAAGAGCTGGGCTGCCGTTCATGCGGTCGCCGAGCGTGTAGTAGAAGACGTCGGAGGAAACCTGCAGGGCGTACTGCATCGCGATCGACCCGTGGGCGACGCCGCCGGCGTTTTCGAAGTCGATGCCGCCGAGGCTGAACACCCCGTCGTCGTTGATGATCTCGGTCGTGGTCAAGTTGCCGCTGGCCAGAGCGGCGACGGAGGTGATCGGCTTGAAGGTCGACCCGGTCGGGTAGGCGCCGGCGATCGCCCGGTTGGTCAGCGGCGAGAGAACCGGGTCGCGGTAGAGCTCGTCGACCTCCGCCTGGCTGATCGGCGGCATGAGGACCGCCGGGTCGAAGGTCGGGTTGGAGCCCATCGCCATGATCTGGCCGCTGCGCACGTCCATCGCCACGTAGGCGCCGGCGAGGCCCTGTTCGGAGAGCGCCGCGTCGCCGGCTTCCTGCAGGTCCGCGTCGATCGTCAGCCGCAGGTTGTCGCCGGGCGCCGGCTCAACCACGCTCAGCTGCCCGTTCGGCGTCGGCCGGCCGAGCGAGTCGACCTGAATCCTCTGCAGCCCGGCACGACCGCGCAGCACCCGGTCGTACTGGTACTCGACCCCGTCCTTGCCGATCGCGTCGCCCGGCTGGAGGTCCTTGTAGCGGGATTCCTTCAGCTCTCTTTCGTCGACCTCGCCGACGTTGCCGAAGAGGTGGGCGGCGAGGGTGCCGTGCGGGTAGTGGCGGACGAAGACGCGCTGCACGGCGACGCCGGGGAAGCGGTCCTGGTTCTCCTCCAGGTAGTAGACGAGGTAGTTGCCGACGTCGCTGCGCAGCGTCACCGGGGCGCCGGGCGCCAGCTCTTCGCCCTCGCGGATCGCGCGGCGCAGCTTGGCCGGCGTGCTGTGGGTCAGCTCGGCCAGCCGGGCGAGCTCAGCCCGTCGCTCGCGCGGGTCGGCCGGCAGTTTGCGCGGGTTTACCTGCAGCGCGAGGCTGGTGCGGTTGGCGACCAGCACCTCGCCGTTGCGGTCGAGGATCTCGCCGCGCGGGGCGCTGACCCGGTACTCCCGCGTGCGGTTGCTCTTCGCTTCCGCCAGGTACTCCTCGCCGTTCAGCGCCTGCAGGAACCAAAGGCGGAAGAAGAGCGCCGCGAGTAGGGCGAACGAGACGCCGCCGAAGATCGCGATGCGCAGCGCCAGCTGCTTGCTGCCGCCGATCTCGTCCGAGCGCCGGTACACCGGTCAGGCCCCCAGCACCGTCGGCCGGCTGCTAGCGACCCTCGACTCCTCGACCAGCGCCGGTCGCAGCGCCCGCCGCAAGCCGAAGTAGATCGGCCAGGCGAGGAAGAAGGCGTAGATGCTCTTCAGCAGCATGTCGCGCACGATCAGGCCGCTGACCGGGGCGTCGACGCCGAGCATCAGCTGCACCGCGGCGAAGCCGAGCTCGGCGAAGAGGGTCAGGCCCATGCAGAGCAGCGCCGGGACCAGCGCGCTGTGGATCCCAAAGCGTTCGCGGAAGAGGCCGCCGAGGTAGCCGGCGCCGAGCAGCACCAGCGAGGAGCCGCCGAGCGGCGCGACCAGGAGGCAGTCGACGAGGAAGCCGATCGAGAAGCCCGCGACGGCGCCGGTCATGCTGCCGCCGAGCAGGCCGAGCGCGACGGCGACGGCGGGCAGGATGTCGGCGCTGGTGTGGAACAGCTCGACCCGCGAGAAGAAGGAGAGCTGCAGCAGCACGGCGAGGACCGCGATCGCGGCCAGCCGGGCGAAGATCTGGGGAGTGACGATCATCCGCGCGTGCCTCCGGTCAGCACCTGGACGAGATCGAGGTTGGCAAGGTCGGCGTAGGGACGCAAGTGGACCTGCCGGCTCGCCTCCTGCTCGACGATCGGGGCGCGGGTCACTTCGCCCACCGGCAGCCCGGGCGGGAAGTGCGAGCCGATCGTCGCGGCGCGCCAGCCGGCGGTAACCACGGCCTGGCCGCCGTGCACGTCCCTGGTCGAGTCGATGAAGTCGAGGATCAGGTCCTCGGGGTTGCCGACTTCGGGCTTGATCACTCCTTGCACCCCGCCGGGCAGGACCTTGGCCGTGACCCCGCTGGTGTGATCGGTGATCAGCTTCACCTGCGCCGAGCTCGGCTGGGTCGACGCGACCAGGCCGACCAGGCCGTCGCCGCTGATCACCGGGTCGTCGATGCGGACGCCGTCGCCAGAGCCGACGTCGACCGTCACCGCCGAGTGCCAGACCGTGGGCGAGCGGGCGATCACCCGGCCGGCGATCGGCTCGTAGGCCGATTCGGCCAGCGCCGGACCGCGGTCGAGCTCGACCAGCTTGCGCAGCTGTGCGTTCTCCTGCAGCGCCTCCTGGCCCGCCACCGCCTGGCGCCGGGCGATGATGAGATCGGCCCGCAGCCGGCTGTTCTCCCCCTTCGCCTCGAAGGTCTCGTCGAACCACCCGATCAGGTCGCGGGCCGGCTTCAGCGCCCGGTCGGCGACCGTCTGCAACGGGCTGAAGATCGTGCTGACGCCCCGTTGCAGGCCGCCGGAGCCCTGCCCGTAGGTGACGGTCAGGAGCAGGAAGGAGCCGATTATGAGGAGGGTCAGTACCGCCCTACGGCGGCGTACTTGCTTGCGATACACGGATGCCTAAGTTCGGTGCTTGTGAGCGGCGCCTATGCAACGCGCGTCGCTCCGGAGTTCATCTTGCTCGCGCGGTGGATCGTCTCGAACTCCTCCAGCGATATGCCGGAGCCGACGGCCACACACGTCAAAGGCGACTCTGCCAGTTGACACGGCATCTGGCACTCGTCGCGGAGGCGCTGTTCGAGTCCTTGCAAGAGCGCGCCTCCACCGGCAAGGGTAATGCCCCGGTCCATGATGTCGCCCGCCAGCTCCGGCGGGGTGCGGTCGAGCGTGTCCTTGACCGCGTCGACGATGTGCGTGATCGTTTCGTCGAGCGCCTCGCGAACCTCGGCCGAGCCGAGCACGATCGTCTTCGGCAGGCCGGAGACCAGGTCGCGGCCGCGGATCTCGACCTCGAGCTCCTCGGGCAGCGGCGAGGCCGAGCCCGCCTCGAGCTTGACCTCCTCCGCGGTCTGCGTGCCGATCGCCAGTTTGTAGTGATGTTTGCAGTGGTGGACGATCGCCTCGTCGAGCTCGTCGCCGCCGACCCGGATCGATTGCGAGACGACGATCCCGCCGAGCGAGATCACCGCCACCTCGGTGGTGCCCCCGCCGACGTCGACGATCAGCGAGCCGGTCGGCTCGGCGACCGGTAGGCCGGCGCCGATCGCCGCCGCCATCGGCTCCTCGATCAGGTACGCCTTGCGGGCGCCCGCCGAGAGGCAGGCCTCCTCGACGGCGCGCTTCTCGACCCCGGTGACGCCGGAGGGCACGCAGACGACGACGCGCGGGTGGGCGAAGCGGTTGGAGTGGACCTGCTTGATGAAGTGGCGCAGCATCTGTTCGGTAACGTCGAAGTCGGCGATCACGCCGTCCTTGAGCGGCCGGATCGCGGTGATCGTGCCGGGCGTGCGCCCCAGCATGCGCTTGGCCTCGACGCCGACCGCGTGCACCTGCCCGTTGCGTGAGTCGATCGCGACGACCGAGGGCTCGGAGAGGACGATTCCCCGCCCACGCACGTAGACCAGCGTGTTGGCGGTGCCGAGGTCGACCGCCATGTCACGGCCGCCGAGTCCAGTCAGATAGCTGAGTACACCCATGTGTGCGATTCGGCTAAGTGCCCGCGAGCATCATCCCAGATGGTCAAAGCGCCCCGAGACTTAATGTGTTTCTAGTTGACGCAACGGCGTACTGAAACTTAAAATCAACATGACTGGATCGATCCCAGCCGACGTGCGGCAAGGCTCGCTCACCCGACGGGATTACCCGTGGAAGAGAAACCAGATGCACCGAGAGCCGAGGGAGGCGGCTCCGCAGAGAAGGCGCGCGTTCTGGCCACCGACGAGCGGCCAGACGTCTTCGACCTGATCGAACGCGCGCTCGGCAAGACATACGAGTGCAGGTTCGCGACCCGCGACGATGCGGCCCTGGAGCTGCTCCAAAGGCAGCGCTTCGATCTGGCCCTGTGCGCCATTCAGAAACCGAACGAGTCGGGCCTCGCCCTGGTTGAAGAGATCGTCCGGGCCTACCCCGACACCGGCCTGGTCGTGATCGCCGCCGTCGACGACCTGCGGGTGATCGAGCACGCTTTCCGCCTCGGCGCCTGCGGCTACGTCTCGAAGCCGCTCTGGTCGGGGCAGCTGCTGATCACGGTGGCGAACGCCCTGCGCCAGCAACAGCTCAGGATCGCGACGCGGGAGATCGCCGAACGCCTCGCGGGCGCAATCGAGATGCACAACCCGGGTGCTCGCCGCCACCTCGCCGGGACGGCGGCGATCGCCGCCCTGCTCGGCTCCGCACTCGGTTTCGACCCCGATCGCATCTCCCTGCTGCGTGCCGCCACGCCGCTGCACGACATCGGCACAATCGCCATGCCCGGCGGGGTCCTGCACAAGCGGGACCGGCTGACCGAGAGCGAGCGCGAGCGGATGGAGGCTCACACGACGGTCGGTCACGAGCTCCTCGCCGAGTCGGAGAGCAGGCTGCTGAAGATGGCGGCGGCGATCGCCCTCACCCACCACGAGCGGTTCGACGGCAACGGCTACCCCGACGGCCTGCACGGCGAGGAGATCCCGATCGAGGGCCGCATCGTCGCCGTTGCCGACGCCTTCGACGCCCTTCTCTGCGCGAAGCACTACCGGCATGCCTTCACTGCCGAGGAAGCGGTCGAGCTGATCGTGCAGGAACGCGGCACCCGCTTCGACCCTCGCGTCGTCGATGCCTTGGCCGAGAACCTCGACGAGGCGCTGGCGCTAAGAGGGGGAGCGGCGCAGTAGCTCCGGCGCCAGCTCGAGCAGCAGGCCGACCGGGAGGCCGACGACGTTCGAGACGCTCCCCTCTACCCGCTCGACCAGGGTGGAGCCAAGCGTCTGGATCGCGTATCCGCCCGACCTCCCCCGCCACTCGCCGAACGCCACGTAGCGCTCGATTTCCGCCTCGCTCAGCTGCTTGAAGACGACGGTGGTCCGCTCCAGACCGCTGCGCTCCTCTCCATCCACGAGAACAGCCAGGCCGCTCATCACCACGTGCGCCCGCCCCGACATCCGCTCGAGGTACTCACGCGCCTCCGCTTCGTCGGCAGGCTTGCCGAGCGCCCTGTCGTCGAGGACGACGTCGGTGTCGCAGGCGAGCACCAGCCCGTCGCGGTCGACCGCCGCGGCCTTCCGCCGTGCGTTCTCGACCACCTCGACCTCGGGGTCTCCGCCGGAAAGCTCTTCGACTCCGGGTACGACGACTTCGAAGCCGATGCCGAGCTTTTCGAGGATCTCCTTGCGTTGCGGAGATCCGGATGCGAGGACTACGTTCAGAGCTCGGGGAACCAGATGGCGATCTCGCGCTCCGCGGACTCGTCGGAGTCGGAGCCGTGGACCATGTTGAAGGTCACCTCGAGCGCGTAGTCGCCGCGGATCGAGCCCGGCGCCGCCTCGACCGGGTTGGTCGCGCCGATCAATTGGCGGGCCGCGGCCACCGCTTCGGTCCCCTCCATCACCATCGCCACCAGCGTGCCGCCGGTGATGAACTCGACCAGCTCGCCGAAGAACGGCTTCTCGGTGTGCTCGGCGTAGTGCTCGCCGGCGATCGCCTCGGAGGCGACCATCGTCCTCAGCGCCGCGATCCGCAGGCCCTTGCGCTCGAACCGTGCGATCACCTCGCCGCTGAGGGCGCGCTCGAAGGCGTCAGGCTTGACGAGGATCAGGGTCCGGCTCACGGCTGGGGCTCCTTTGCTGTCGTTTCGGTTTCGAAGGCTCTTTCGCCGCGGACGGCTCTTTCTTCGCGGGCGGCTCTTTGCTTGGCGCCCGTTTTTTCCGGCGCGTTCTCTCGCCGGCTGGGAGGGGTTCCTCGCAGTAGGGGCAGAGGGCCCACTTCGGGTCGACCGGCTTGCGACAGCTCGGGCAAGGGTGCTTGAGGCGGCGCCGGCACTCGGGGCAGCGCAGGTAGTTGCGCTCGACCGGGAAGCCACAGTCCGGACACGAGCTCTCCGTCAGCTGCCGCACGCGCAGCTCCGCCGCCTTGATCTCGAGCTCGCGTTCGTGCGCGTCCTCGAGGAACTCGGGCGGGCGCACGATCGCGTAGATCGCCGTGCCCAGGTAGGGGATGAAGGAGGCGAGCGTCGCGCAGCCGACCAAGAAGGGGTCGGAGATGCGCCGCTTGGCGTCCATGTACGTGTAGACGATCAGCGCCAGCCAGACGACGACCAGCATCAAGATGAGCAGGTTGACGACCAGGTTGAGGCCGCTGTTGCTGATACCGAAGGTCGCGATAGCCATGTGAGGGAGCCCCGTCGGCTGAGGCGGGGTGAGTCTACTTCGACGCCTGCCCCGCCAACCCTGTCGCGGGGCCGATCAGAGGAAGAGCGTGCCGAAGAGGTAGCCGAGGCCGAAGAAGAGCAGGATCACGGCGGCGACCACCGCGGCGACCAGCGCCATCATCGAGAGCAGTTCGGAGCCGGCGCTTTTCGTGCTCATCCAGGCTCAATCCTCGCACAGCGCTTTTCGCGCAGGCGCGACGAGGTAATGGGATCCAGCGAACACCAAGACGCCTTCAACCTCCCTCGCCCACTGACATGCCCGCATGACCGCCTCCGGAAAGGACGGAACAGCCTCAGCGGGCAAGCCAACGCCTTCACAATCTCTTGCCAGCTCTGCCGCGGTGAATACCGGCCGAGGGGCAGCGATCTCGGTGCAGATCGTGCGAGTCACCGCCGGCGCCAGGCCGGCTGCGATTCGAGCGGCGTCCTTGTCGGCAAGAACCGCGATGACTGCGATCACCGGTTTTCCGGCGGCGATATCGCCCAGTGCCTCTGCCAGAGCCCTTGCCGCATCGGGATTGTGGGCGACATCCAGGAACGTCGGCGGGTTGCTTCCGACCTGCTCCAGCCTGCCCGGGATCTCGACCTCGGCGGCCACCGCCGCGACCCGCTCGCGGTCGAGCTCGCCGATGAAGGCCCCGGCGGCGGCGCAGGCGAGGGCGAAGTTGCGGCGCTGGAAGGGCCCGGCGGCGCGCAGCTCGATCCCCGGCCCCGGGTCCTCCGGCGCGACGACCAGCTCGGCGCCGCGCTCGGCGGCAGTCCGCTCCGCCAGCGCCCGGACCGGCGCGCTCACCCGTCCCAGCACCAGGGTCGTGTGGTCGCGCAGCACCGCCAGCTTCTCCGCCGCGATCTCCTCCTCGCTCTCCCCCAGCCACTCGGTGTGGTCGAGGCCGACCGAGGTCAGCACGGTGACCTTGGAGGGGATCGTGTTGGTCGCGTCGAGCCTCCCACCCAGTCCGGCCTCGACCGCGGCTGCCTTCACCCGAGCCGCAGCGAGGGCGACGAAGGCCGCTGCGGTCGCCAGCTCGAACTGGGTCACGGCCTCGCCTTCCTCCAACCCCCGGTCGACCGTCTCGGCCGCCTGCGCGGCGCGCTCGACCGCGGCCGCGAACTGCGCCGGGTCGATCTCCTCGCCGCGGATCAACACGCGTTCGGACCAGCGCGCCGCGTGGGGCGAGACGCAGGCGCCGGCGGAGACGCCGTGCGCTTCCAGCAGGGCAGCGACCATCCGCGTCACCGACGACTTGCCGTTGGTGCCGACGACGTGGATCGAGGCGAAGCGGTGCTGCGGCAGGCCGAGCAGGGTGCTCAGCTTGCGCATCCGCTCCAGGCCCAGCTTCCAGCCGATCGGCTCGAGCGAGTCGAGGTAGGCCTCGGGGTCGCGCGGCTCTATTCGGAGAGCTCCTCCAGCTCGGCGCGGTAGCGCGCGAGCTTCTCACGCTCCTCCTCGACGACCTCGGGCGGGGCGCGGTCGACGAACTTCTCGTTGCCGAGCTTGCCCTCCGCTCGCGCCACCTCGGAGCGCAGCTCCTCGCGCCGCGCCTCGAGCCGCGCGGCGACCGCCGCAGCGTCGATCTCGGCCGAGGCGAGGATCTTCACCGGGCCGACCGCGGCGACCGGGTCTCCCCCGTCCTCGCCGAACTCGAACCGCGAGAGGCGGCCGACGAACTCGCGCGGCCTAGGGCCCTCGGCCCGCGCAGGCAGCACCGTCGCCGCCGGGGCCTCAACCAGGTCGCGCCAGGCGCGCAGGCGGCGGGTCAGCTCGATCCCGGCGCGCACCTCCTCTTCGGCCTCGGGGTCGCGCAGCGACTCGTCGGCCCGTGGGAAGGTGTGGACGGCCAGGTGACCCTCGCGGTAAACCGCCTTGACGTAGCCGTCGTCGAGGGTGAAGCGCTCGTTCTCATAATCGAGCGAGGCGCCGAGCCGCTTGTACTGCTCGACGATGCGCGAGCCGTACTCCTCTTTCCAGGCCCAGACGCGTTCGACGAAGGCCTCGCGGCCGAGCTCCTGGCGCGAGGTTCCCTCCTCGGCCAGCATCTTCTCGACCACCGCCTGGGTGGCGATGCCGGCGTGGTCGGTGCCGAGGACCCAGAGCGCGTTGCGCCCGCGCATCCGGTTCATCCGCACCAGCGCGTCCTGCATCGCCCCGTTCAGCGCATGCCCCATGTGCAGCGCGCCGGTCACGTTCGGCGGCGGGATCGCCACCGAGTAGTTCTCAGCAGCCGCGCCCTCGGCCTCGGGGTGGAAGTAACCAGCCTCCATCCACTCCGCAAACACCCGCCCCTCGACCTCGCCCGCTTCGTAGCGGGTCTTCTCCTTCAGCGCGTCCAGACGCTCGTCGGCCATCGGCCGCCGAGTCTAGGAGCTAGGCCGTTTCCTCGCCCAGGTCCTCCTCGGCAGGACCGATGTCCTGCTGTGCCGCCTCGGTGACCAGCGTGGGGCGACGCCCCTGGACGATCGTCTCCTTGGTCACAACGCACTTGGTCACGTCGCGGCGCGAGGGCAACTCGAACTGGACGTCGAGCAGCGTCTCCTCGAGGATCGAGCGCAGGCCGCGGGCGCCGGTCTCGCGCTCCAGCGCTTTGTCGGCGATCGCGTCGAGGCTGTCCTCGGAGAAGACCAGCTCGATGTCGTCGAACTCGAAGAAGCGCTGGAACTGCCGGGTGAGCGCGTGCTTGGGCTCGGTCAGGATCGTGATCAGGTCGTCGCGGGTGAGCTGGTGGATCGCGGCGACGACCGGCAGCCGGCCGATGAACTCGGGGATCAGCCCGTACTCGATCAGGTCCTCGGGCAGCACCTGCTCGAACCACTCGCCCTTGTCCTTTTTCTCGCGCGAGGAGATTTCGGCGCCGAAGCCGACCCCGCGGTCGCCGACCCGGTTCTCGATCACCTTGTCGAGCTCGGCGAACGAGCCGCCGCAGACGAAGAGGATGTTGGTCGTGTCGATCGTGAGGAACTCCTGGTGGGGGTGCTTGCGCCCGCCCTGCGGCGGCACCGAAGCTGTCGTCCCCTCGAGGATCTTCAGCAGCGCCTGCTGCACGCCTTCGCCTGAGACGTCGCGCGTGATCGACGGGTTGTCGGCTTTGCGCGCGATCTTGTCGATCTCGTCGATGTAGATGATCCCCGTCTCGGCCTTTTTCACGTCGTAGTCGGCGGCCTGGATCAGCTTCAAGAGGATGTTCTCGACGTCCTCGCCGACGTAGCCGGCCTCGGTCAGCGCGGTCGCGTCGGCGATCGCGAAGGGGACGTTGAGGATGCGGGCCAGGGTCTGGGCGAGCAGCGTCTTGCCGCACCCGGTCGGCCCGAGCAGGAGGATGTTCGACTTCTGCAGCTCGACCTCGGGGTCCTCGCCTTCGGCGGACATCTGCACGCGCTTGTAGTGGTTGTAGACGGCGACGGAGAGGGCGCGCTTGGCGGCCTCCTGACCGACCACGTACTCCTCGAGGATCTCGTGGATCTCACGCGGTTTGGGCAGGTTCTCGAGCTCGACGCCGCTGCCCCCGGGCTGGGTCAGCTCCTCGTCGATGATCTCGTTGCAGAGGTCGATGCACTCGTCGCAGATGTAGACGCCGGGACCGGCGATCAGCTTCTTGACCTGCCGCTGCGACTTGCCGCAGAAACTGCAGAGGAGTTGCTCGTTGGAGTCTGTGGGGCGTGCCAAAGCGAAATCCCCTCCTTGCGGGGCGGTAGTTGCCTACCGGCGTCGCGTCCCACAGCTTAGAGGGGACTGCAACCCGGCCCTGTCGCGTGCCGTCGTTTACGGCGAGACCGCCTCGGTCCCTTCTCGCGGGCGCATGCTTGCGGAAGACGGTAGGGCGCCGGTCAGTGCAGACGGGTTCGGAACGCGGTGCGGAATTCGGTCCAGATCGTGTACGCCAGCACCGCCAACAATGCTGCGAGGAGGACGAAGTAGGCGAGGCCTCCACCGGCCGGCGCGGGCGTGTCGGGCAGCGCCGACTGGGACTCGCCGGTCGCCGGTCGCCGGACAAGAGGGGAACCGCCGCCTGCCCGCGTGGCCGCTCCGACGGCGGAGAGGAATCGAGTGACGCCGTTCACCGCAGGGCGGAACAGCTCCGCCGCTATGACGCCGGCCGGCCAGCCCCGCTCGATTGCATCCCCGGCATCCCCGTCGAGCGCAATCGCGGGCCAGATGTAGGCGAACCACCGCTGTACCGAAACCTCTTCCGCGGCCCTGATCGCAGGCGGAGTACGAGCGGCGGATCCGGCCACCCCGCCTTCGCCCGCGGCGGGGGCTCGGGTGGGGACAGCTGGAGCACCGCCCACCGCGCTACCCGCGGCAGCGGCCACTTTCTCGCCAGAACGCCGAACGGCGTCGGAGGCGGGAGCAGGGGACGCGGACGGGCGTGGCGTCGTTATCTGGGGCGGCGTTGCGTTGCCTGAGGGCGCCTTGGCCGGCGACCTTCCCGGCGCCTGCGGAACGTCGGGAGCTGCTACCGGCGGCACAGAAGGGGATGCGGGGACTGGCGGGGCCGCATTAGCCGAGCCTTGCACCGACTGCACCGTCGATCCCACAAGCCCCTTGGGATCGCCGGCCGGCGACGCGGAGGCCGATTGGGTTCCGCAAACCGCGCCGATCAGGATGCCGGCGGCAACCGCGGTGAATTTAGCCTTTACCCGAAATATTGGACAGATGTACTACCCGATATTTCGGCAGGTACACCCCGAGCCAGGGCTAGGGCGAAAGGCAGCAGGCGGACGCTTTCCGGAGGACGCGGCGGAAGTGCGCTCAGTGGTGCTCGATGACGCGGTCGACGATGTTGTACTCCTTCGCCTCCTCCGCGGTCATGAAGTAGTCGCGATCGGTGTCGTTGGTCACTTTGTCGAAGGGCTGATCGGTGTGCTTGGCGATGATCTCGTCGAGGCGGCGGCGGGTGTCGATGATCTCTTTGGCGTGGATCTCGATGTCGGCCGCCTGGCCCTGGAACCCGGCCGAAACCTGGTGGATGAGGATCTTCGAGTTGGGCAGCGCCATCCGCTTGCCCGCGGCGCCCCCGGCGAGCAGCAGAGCCCCCATGCTCATCGCGATGCCGACGCAGATCGTCTGCACGTCGGGCTTGATGAACTGCATCGTGTCGTAGATCGCCAGACCGGCGTAGACGTCGCCGCCGGGCGAGTTGACGTAGATGCTGATGTCCTTGTCGGGATCCTCGGACTCGAGGTGCAGCAGCTGGGCGACGATCAGGTTGGCGATTTCCTGGTTGACCTGCGTGCCGAGGAAGATGATCCGCTCGTTCAGCAGGCGCGAGTAGATGTCGAAGGAGCGCTCGCCGCGCGAGGTCTGCTCGACCACCATCGGGACCAGGGGGCTCATGGCCGGGACTCTATAGAAAGGGCGCGGCGGGTTGCCTTCACTCCGACTCCGGGGTCCAGAGCTCGCCCGCCTCTTTGCGCTCCTTCTCCGGGGTCCAGATCTGCTCGCGCGCCTCGGCCTGCTCGAGCGGGATCGGCACCGCTGACTCGGCGACCAGGTCGATCGCCTTGCGGAAGCGGATGTCGTCGCGGATCATCGCGTCGCGGCCGCTCTCGCGCAGCCGCTCGAGCAGCTTCTGCGGCGTCGTCCGCTCGTGTTCGGCGGGATGCTCGAGCGCCTCGATCATCTCCTCCTCGGAGACCTCGATCCCCTCGGCGTCGGCGATCGCCGCCAGCACCGCCTCGCGCTTCAGCTCGGCCTCGGCGTCGGGCCGCGACTCCTCGATCACCTGCTCGCGCGTTTTCCCCTGCATCTGAAGGTAGGAGTCGGGGCTCATGCCGCGGCCGGCGAGCTGGCGCTCGACGCGCTCCCAGCGCTCGCTCGCCCGCGCGGTCGCCAGCTCCTCGGAGACGTCCACCTTCGCCTCCGCGCTCGCGGCGTCGATCGCGGCGATGCGAAAGTCCTGCTCGGCGCGCTGTCCGACCACCTCGGCGAGGCGCTCGGCGATGTCGGCGCGCAGCTCCTCCAGGGTGTCGAACTCCGACGCCTCGGAGGCGAACTCGTCGTCGAGCTCGGGCAGGACCTTCTCGCGCACCTCTTTCACCTCGACGGTGAAGACGGCGTCTTCGCCGGCCAGCTGCTCGGCCTGGTAGTCCTCGGGGAAGGTGACCTCGACCTCGCGCGTCTCCCCGGCTTCGACACCGGCGAGCTGCTCCTCGAAGCCCTCGATCAACTGCCCGCCGCCGAGCTCCAGCAGGTAATCGCTCGCCTTGCCGCCCTCGAAGGCCTGGCCGTCGAGGAGGCCCTCGAAGTCGACCAGCAGCACGTCGCCCTCGCCGGCGGCGCGCTCGACCGGCTCCAGCTTGGCGAAGCCTTCGCGGATGCGCTCGACCTCGCGCTCGACCAGCTCGGCCGGCGGCTCGGGCTCGGCCCTGCCGACCTCGAGGCCCTTGTACTCGCCCAGCTCGGCCGGCGGCCGCACGCCGATCTCGAACTTGAAGGCGAGCGGCTCGCCCTCCTCCTCGGGGGCCTTGACGATCTCGATGCCGGGGTCGCCGACCGGCGCGATTCCGGAGGCGAGCAGGGCCCGTTCGTACCACTCCGGCAGCCCCTCGCGGATCGCCTCCTCGAGCACGGCGGCGAAGCCGACCCGCTGGATCATCAGCGAGGGAGGCGCCTTGCCCTTGCGGAAGCCGGGCATGCGCATCTCGCGCGCGAGGGTGCGGGCGGCGCGGTCGACGGCGCGCTTCACGTCGTCGGCCGGGACCTCGACCTCGACCCTGACGCGCGAGCCGGGGAGCTCGGAGACGGTCGGTTCCATCGAGCGCGGGACCCTAGAGGATCGACCTGGCAGGCGATCCTCGCCGCTGCCGACTTTGTACGTGCCAGAGCACGGTCAAAGTCGGTTGCGTCGCAAGAGGCCGCGACGCACCGCGACGGC
>DATDBO010000063.1:0-28695 GCA_036524775.1 Solirubrobacterales bacterium | reverse complement strand
AAGGACCGCTTCGGGTCGCCGTTCGGCTGGGGCGAGTACTTCCGCGGCGGCATGGGCGCCGAGGCAGTCCGCGACCTGCTCGAGCAGATCGACCTGCAGGCCGAGTGCGAGGAGCTGGAGCAGACGATCAACACCTCCACGGGCCAGAAGCAGGCCCGCGCGGTGAAGCGGCTCAAGGTCGCCTCGGCGTTCCTGAACTCGCCGAACCGACCCGAGTGGATGATCCTCGACGCCGTCCCGGTGATCCCGCCGGAGCTGCGCCCGATGGTCCAGCTCGACGGCGGCCGGTTCGCGACCTCGGACCTCAACGACCTCTACCGGCGCGTGATCAACCGCAACAACCGGTTGAAAAGGCTGCTCGACCTCGGCGCGCCCGAGATCATCGTCAACAACGAGAAGCGGATGCTGCAGGAGGCGGTCGACGCGCTGTTCGACAACGGCCGCCGCGGCCGTCCCGTCACCGGACCCGGCAACCGCCCGCTGAAGTCGCTCTCCGACATGCTCAAGGGCAAGCAGGGTCGCTTCCGCCAGAACCTGCTCGGCAAGCGCGTCGACTACTCCGGCCGCGCGGTGATCGTCTCCGGCCCGAGCCTGCAGCTGCACCAGTGCGGCCTGCCCAAGCTCATGGCCCTGGAGCTCTTCAAGCCGTTCATCATGGCCCAGCTGGTCGAGCGCAAAGCGGTGCAGAACATCAAGGCGGCCAAGAAGATGGTCGAGTCGATGGTGCCCGAGGTCTGGGACGTGCTCGAGGAAGTGATCCACGAGCACCCGGTGCTGCTCAACCGCGCGCCGACCCTGCACCGCCTCGGCATCCAAGCCTTCGAGCCGGTCCTGGTCGAGGGCAAGGCGATCCAGGTCCACCCGCTGGTCTGCCACGCCTTCAACGCCGACTTCGACGGCGACCAGATGGCCGTGCACGTGCCGCTCTCCGCCGAGGCCCAGGCCGAGGCGCGGGTGCTGATGCTCTCAGCCAACAACATCCTCTCGCCCGCGCACGGCGCGCCGCTGGCGACGCCGACCCAGGACATGGTGCTGGGCATCTACTACCTCACCTACGGGCCCGCCGGCGATGAGCTGGCGAAGCACGACGAGGAACTGAAGAAGGGCAAGGGAGCGTCTGGCAACGGCAAGGCGCCGAAGACCTTCCGCTCCTCGCAGGAGGCCGAGCTGGTCTACGAGAACGGCGGCTGCAAGCTGCACGACTTCGCCGAGTACCGGCGGGCCGGGCACGAGCACTTCCTGACCACGGTCGGGCGGATCATCTTCATCGAGAAGATCGAGCGCGCGCTGGCCGACGCGCTGGGCGACGAGTTCGACCCCGAGCGGTTCGAGTTCGCCAACCAGGCGCTGAAGAAGCGCGACGTCAACGAGATGGTCTCCGACCTGGTCGAGGCCTACGGGGCGCCGGCGGTTTCACGCGTGCTCGACGCCTTCAAGGACCTCAGCTTCCACTACGCCAGCCAGGCCGGGATCACGGTCGCCAAGAACAACGTCGTCTCACCGCCCGAGAAGGCGGAGATCCTCGACCGCTACGAGAAGCAGACGGCGGCGATCCAGGGCCAGTACGACGACGGCTACATCACCGCGGAGGAGCGGCACGAGGCGGTCACCGCGCACTGGAACAAAGCGACCGACGAGGTCGCCCAGGCGATGGAGGACAACCTCGACGAGCTCAACCCGATTTTCATGATGGCCAACTCGGGAGCGCGCGGATCGTTCAAACAGATCCGCCAGCTGGCCGGGATGCGCGGTCTGATGGCCAATCCGAAAGGCGAAATCATCGAGCGGCCGATCAAGGCCAACTTCATGGAGGGCCTCTCGGTGCTGGAGTACTTCATCTCCACCCACGGCGCCCGAAAGGGGCTCGCCGACACGGCGCTTCGCACGGCTGACTCGGGCTACCTCACCCGCCGCCTGGTCGACGTCGCCCAGGACGTGATCGTCCGCGACGAGGACTGCAAGACCAAAGACCACATCGAGATGGCGCTGCGCAAGGACGACGGCTCGCTCAACGACAACCTGTTCGGCCGCTTGGCGGCGAAGAAGTTCGAGACCAAGCGCGGCCGCGAGCTGCTCAAGCGCAACCAGGAAATCACTCTCCCCGATGTCGAGCAGATCGCCGAGGCCTTCGGCGACGAGGAGGTCGTCGTGCCGGTGCGCTCGACGCTCAAGTGCGAGGCCGAGTCCGGCGTTTGCCGGGCCTGCTACGGCATCGCCCCGGCGACCGGCTCGACGGTCGACATCGGCGACGCGGTGGGCATCATCGCCGCCCAGTCGATCGGCGAGCCCGGCACCCAGCTGACCATGCGGACCTTCCACACCGGCGGCGTCGCCGGCCAGGACATCACCCAGGGCCTGCCGCGCATCGTCGAGCTCTTCGAGGCGCGCAAACCGAAGGGCTTGGCGCAGATGGCCGAGGAGGCGGGCAAGGTTTCGGTCGAAGAGACCGACAAAGCGCTGAAAGCGATCATCACCGCTTCGGACGGCGAGGAGCACGCCTACAGCTTCCCGCCCCGCACCCGCCTGCACGTCGCCGACGGCGACAAGGTCGAGGTCGGGCAGCAGCTCAACGAGGGCTCGCTCTACCCGGCCGACCTGCTGGCGATCCGCGGGCGTACCGAGACCGAGCTCTACCTCGTCGCCGAGGTGCAGAAGGTCTACCGGGCGCAGGGCGTCGACATCAACGACAAGCACATCGAGCTGATCGCGCGGCAGATGCTGAAGAAGGTTCGGATCGAGTCGAAGGGCTCGACCGGCCTGCTGCCCGGCCAGCTCGAAGACCGCGGTCAGCTCAAACGGCTCAACAAGCAGGTCAAGGCGGACGGCGGCACGGCGGCCAAAGGCGAGGAGGTCATCCTCGGCATCACCAAGGCCTCCCTGGCGACCGAGTCGTTCCTCTCCGCCGCCTCCTTCCAGGAGACGACCAAGGTGCTCACCGACGCGGCTCTGGAGGGCAAACGGGACAAGCTCGTCGGCCTCAAGGAGAACGTGATCATCGGCAAGCTGATCCCGGCGGCGACCGGCCTCAAGCACTACCGCACGCTGGCGGTCGAGCCGGCCGTGCCGATCGAGGCGCCGTCGGACGAAGACCTGCTCGACGAAGACGACCTCGCCGCCGAGCTCGGCGTGGACGGCGACGAGACTCCGGTGGAGAGCTTCGGGCCTTCCTTTGCGGAGGAGCTGGAGGAGCTGGCGCAGGAGATCGAGCAGAGCTCGGAGGACAAAGCGTAGGTGGGGGGAGGGGTGAGGGTGCCCCTCCGACGGAACCCGCGCCCGCACTTGCCGGCGGGACCGTCGCTCTGCTGCTCACAAGTTCCGCTGGAGGGGCACCCCCACCCCTCCTCATCAACGCAAACGGCGGCCGAGATCTGCTCGATCCCGGCCGCCGAAAGCTGGTGGGGCGTGGTTAGTTGCTCGAACCGCCGGTGAGGCAGTAGGCGAAGACGGTCAGCGTGCTTGGCGCGCCGTTGTTGTTTTTCGCCTGGTAGAGCCAGCCGTTGCCGCTGCGGAGCGAGGAGGTCATCTCGACTCCGAAGTTGCCGGGCTGGGCGCCGCCGCTGATCACGGTGGTGCCGGCGGGGCACTGGACCGAGACGCCGTTGGTGGTGTTGGCGGCGATCCCGGTGCTGTTCGACACCTGGATGATCGGGCCGAGCTCGGAGGCGCGGACGGCGCCGGCCTGGAGCTCGCTCGAGCCGACCGAGTTGGGGCCGAGGTCGTCCTGGGTCAGCGACTGGTCGGCGACCTCGGCGGAGGTGACCGCGTTGGCGGCGATCTCGTCGGCTTTGACCGCGTCTTTGGCGATCTCGTCCGTGTTGACCGCGTCTTTCGCGATCTCCTCGCTGCCGACCGAGTCGGTGCCGAGGTCGGTCGCCGTCACGGCGGCATCGGCGATTTTGGGTGAGTTGACCGCGTTGTCGCGCAGATCGACCGTGCGGACGGTGCCGTTGACGATCTGAGCGGAGCGGACGGCGAACTTGGCTGCCATCGCCGAGCCGCTGAGGGCCGCGAACAGGGCCACGCAGGCGATCACGAGGGCGGGGGAGGGACGGAACTTGCGGGTCTTGGTGGTCATCGGGGGTCTCCTTTCGTTTGGGTTGTCGTTCCCGATGGCCACAGCTTCGGCCGGATCCGGCTCTGTAACTACGGACCCTTGGGGTGAAGTCGTTCACCCCTGTGCGTGGGAGGGCCGGGTGCCCCTCCTCCGGAACCCGCGCTCGGCCACGTCAGCGGGATGCTCGCTCGGCGGCTCACAAGTTCCGGTGGAGGGGCACCCGGCCCTCCCATCCAGAGCGGCGATGAGTAGATTTGGCTGGATGGCCAGTTCAGAGAAGGTCTGCATTGTCGGCGCCGGATCCTCCGGGCTTACTGCTTGTCAGGTTCTGGCGGCTCGGGGGATCCCTTTTGACTGCTTCGAGAAGGGGTCGATGATTGGGGGGAACTGGCGGTATGAGAACGACAATGGGACTTCGTCGGCCTATAAGTCCCTGCACATCAACAGTGCGCGGAAGCTGATGTCCTACCGGGCGTTTCCTATGCCGGAGGACTATCCGGACTACCCGAGCCACTGGCAGGTGGCGAAGTACTTCGACGACTATGCCGCGCGCTTCGGGTTGATGGAGAGGATCGCCTTCCAGACCGAAGTCGTCAGCATCGAGCCCGCCGGGGCCGCGGAGGGTGCGAATGGCGCTTCGGGCCCCCGCTGGGAGGTCACGGTCGAGGGCCCCGAGGGGAGGCGGACCGAGACCTACCGGGCGGTGATCGTCGCCAACGGGCATCACTGGAAGCCGCGCGGGCCGGAACCGGCCTTCCCCGGCGCCGAGGAGTACGAGGGCGAGCAGATGCACGCCCACCACTACCGCGAGCCCGACGTGCTCGAGGGCAAGCGCGTCCTCGTGCTCGGCATCGGCAACTCGGCGGTCGACATCGCGGTCGAGTCCTCGCGGATCGCCGAGAAGACCCTCATCGCGATGCGCCGCGGCGCCTACGTCCTGCCCAAGTTCCTCGGCGGCAAGCCAATCGACGAAGCCGCGCCGCCGGTCAGCACCTATCTGCCGATGTCCGTGCGGCGCTTCTTCTTCAACCGGCTGCTGAAGACTGCGATTGGCGAGATGACCGACTACGGCCTGCCGAAGCCCGACCACAAGCTGCTCGAGGCCCACCCGACCGTCTCCTCGGAGCTGCTGCCGCGAATCGGCCACGGCGACATCGCGGTCAAGCCCAACATCGAGCGCTTCGCCGGCGGGCGCACCGTCCGCTTCGAAGACGGCAGCGAGGAGGAGATCGACCTCGTCGTCTACTGCACCGGCTACAAGATCGAGTTCCCCTTCCTCGACGAGAGCGTCTTCGCCGCCGTCGACAACCGCATGCCGCTCTACAAGCGCGCGGTATCGGTCGAGAACCCCGGCCTCTACTTCCTCGGCTTCGTCCAGCCCCTCGGCCCGATCATGCCGATCGCCGAGGCCCAGGCGGAATGGATCGCCGACCTGGTCAACGGAAAGGTGGCGCTACCTGCGGCCGCGCAGATGCGCGAGGAGATCGCCGCCTACGAACGCTGGATGGACAGGCGTTTCGTCAGCTCGAAGCGCCACACGATCGAGGTGGATTTCCACCCCTACTTGCGCGAGATCCGCCGCGAGCGCAAACGCTCCTCGCAGGCGGCCTGAGAGGGTCCGCGCCGCGGCCCGCGCGGCACCAGCGGCTGCGGGCGCCAACGGCCGAAGCCGTCGCCGTCGTCCTCCGTGGTGCCCTCCTCCTGCGGCATCTTGGCGGCCCACCAGATCAACCAGAGCGCGCCGAGAACGGGGATCTTCAGCACGACGAGCAGGAAGAAGATCGGTAGCCATCCCTCCATCGGGCCAGTGTAGAGGGCTCAGAGGCCCTTGGCCCAGGCCGTCAGCGCCTCCACCTGGACCTCCTCGAGGCCGAGGTGCGACTCGGTCGGCACGAGCAGGGTCGCCTCGCCGCGATCGCGTGCCCACTCGTAGCAGCTCTCGTCGAAGCTGTCGTCGATCCAGGCCAGCGGCCGCCCCTTGCCGTACTCGTCCAGCGGCCCCAGCTTCCAGTGCGCCGAGCCGAAGCGCGCCGCGCCGTCGAAGCTGAGGACGGGCAGCTCCGGCAGGCCGAGCAGGTTGGGTAGGTAGTCGTTCGCTTTGTCCTCCCACCCCGTCGCCCAGACCAATTCATAGTGCTCGCCCAGCCGCTTCAAGCGGTTTCCGGCAAGAAGCGAGATGCAGTGGACCATGCCATCGACCAGCTCGAACCTCGCCTCGGACTGGTCCGGCGGCTCGTCGAAGCCAAACAAGGAGATGACGCCGTCGACGTCGACGGCGAGGATCGGCCGGCTCATGGAGCCAGGCTAACTACCAGCGATAGTGAGCGAACGCCTTGTTCGCTTGTGCCATGCGGTAGATGTCGTCCTTGCGCTTCCACGCACCGCCCTGCTGCTGGATCGAATCGAGGATCTCGCCGGCGAGGCGCTCCGACATCGAGTATTCGCGGCGGTTGCGGGCGAAGTCGACCAGCCAGCGCACCGCCAGCGTGCGGGCGCGGCGGGCGGGAACCTCGACCGGCACCTGGTAGGTGGCGCCGCCGACGCGGCGCGAGCGAACCTCGAGCACGGGGGTCAGCTGTTTGATCGCCGCCTCCAGCGTCTCGACCGGGTCCTCGCTGGAGCGCTCGCCGACGATCGCCAGCGCGTCGTAGACGATCCGCTCGGCGAGCGACTTCTTGCCGTCGCTCATCACCTTGTTGATCACCTGCTGGACGAGCCTGTTGCGGTGGCGCGCGTCCGGTTCCACCGGGCGGATCTGTGCGGCGGAGCGGCGCGGCACTAGGAGGCCTTGACGCCGTAGAGGGAGCGGCCCTGTTTGCGGTCGGAGACGCCGGCGGCGTCGAGGGTGCCGCGGACGACCTTGTAGCGGACGCCCGGCAGATCCTTGACCCGGCCGCCGCGGACCAGCACCACCGAGTGCTCCTGCAGGTTGTGGCCCTCGCCGGGGATGTAGGTGGTGACCTCCATCCCGTTGGTGAGGCGCACACGCGCGATCTTGCGCAGGGCCGAGTTCGGCTTCTTCGGCGTTACCGTGGCGACGCGGGTGCAGACACCGCGCCGTTGCGGCGCCGCGACCCTCTTCTTGCGCCCCTGGCCCGACTTGAGGCCCGGCGTCGTCGTCTTCTTCTTAGGGCGCTTGCGGCCCTTGCGAATAAGTTGGTTCGTGTTCGGCACGGCCGCGCATGGTAGCGGGCGGCCGCTTTCGGGGCGAGGACGAGCAATGCGCCGCCCAGCATCAGTCCCGCGGCCGCGGCGATCTGGGCGTAGAAGGCGTCGTAGAGGACCGCCTCGGCGCCGGAGAAGCGGGTGGCCTCGGCGCCGGCGTCGAGGCCGGCGGGCAGGTCGACGAGGAGGGCGACGGCGAGGCCGATCAGGCCGAGCAGGAAGATCACGCGGCCGAGCCCGCGCCGCCGCTCGTTGCGCCACACGGCGAGCGCCAGCGCAGCGGCGAGCAGCGCTACCGGCACGAGCAGCCAGGCGTGCGCTTCGCCCGCCTTCTCGCCGCCGACCGTGGGGGCCTCCGCCGCGGGCAGGCCGATGTAGCCAGGCCGGCCGATCTCGACCGCCCGGTACTCGACGAACTGGGCGACGATCAGGCAGGCCGCCGCGGCGAGGATCGCGAGGCAGATCGCCCGCTGCGGCGTCAGCACGGCGCTCGCGCGGGTCGCCACCCGCCCCGACCACGCCGCCGCCCGCAGCAGCCGGCGTTCGAGCCAAGCCAGGCGTCGCAGGAGGAAGACACCCAGCGGCCGCAGGCGACGGCCGACGCGGCCGGCGAGGGTTCGAATCCGGCGCCCGACACGGGCGATCGATGGCCAGGCTCGCTGCAGAAGCCGGTTGAGGCGCCGGTCCAACGCCTGCGTCCACGCCCCCACGCGGGGCGCCGCGACGAGCACCGAGTTGAGGCGCCGATCGGCGCTGCGGGTGAAGGCTTCCGCTCGCACCCGAGCGACCATTGCCCGCCGCCGCACCACTGCTATCATCGCGCGTCGCTCAGGCTTCTTTTTCGTAGTGCGTTTCGCCGGGCCCGCGAGGGCTTTTTTCATGCGCCGATCCCGGCGGCCCTTGCGGGAAGGCCTCGACTTCTTTGATCTCTCTCGTCCCCACTTCATAAAGGCAACGCTTACCTTACGACCATGGCACGCAGCTTCCCCCTAGAGAAGACCCGCAACATCGGGATCATGGCGCACATCGACGCCGGCAAGACGACGACGACCGAGCGCATCCTCTACTACACCGGCCGCACCCACAAGATGGGCGAGGTCCACGAGGGCGCCGCCGTGATGGACTGGATGGAGCAGGAGCAGGAACGCGGCATCACGATCACCTCCGCCGCGACCGCCTGCGAGTGGGAGGGCCACCGGGTCAACATCATCGATACGCCCGGCCACGTCGATTTCACGGTCGAGGTCGAGCGCAGCCTGCGCGTCCTCGACGGCGCCGTCGCCGTCTTCGACGCCGTCGCCGGGGTCGAGCCGCAGTCGGAGACCGTCTGGCGGCAGGCCGACAAGTACAAGGTCCCCCGCATCGCCTACATCAACAAGATGGACCGCACCGGCGCCGACTTCTTCAACTCGGTGCAGACGATGGTGGACCGGCTCGGCGCCAACCCGCTGCCGATCCAGCTGCCGATCGGCAGCGAGGGCGACTTCGTCGGCGTCGTCGACGTGGTCGAGATGAAGGCGCTGGTCTGGAAGGACGAGCTCGGCACCGAGTTCGAGGTCGAGGAGATCCCAGCCGACCTGCAGGAGAAGGCCGAGCAGTACCGCACCCAGCTGATCGAGGCCTGCGCCGACTACGACGACGAGCTGATGGAGGCCTATCTGGCCGAGGAGGAGATCCCGCACGAGCGGATCGCCTCCTCGCTGCACCGCGCCTGCCTCGAGACCAAGGTGACGCCGGTGCTCTGCGGCTCTTCCTTCAAGAACAAGGGCGTGCAGCCGTTGCTCGATGCGATCGTCGAGCTGCTCCCCTCGCCGCTCGAGGTCCCGCCTGTAACGGGTCTGTTGCCGGCCGGCAAGGGCGACGACGAGCCAACCGAGGCCGAGCGCCCCGCGGACGACAGCGGCCCCTTTGCTGCGCTCGCCTTCAAGATCATGACCGACCCCTACGTCGGCAAACTCACCTATTTCCGCGTCTACTCGGGCAAGCTCGAGGCGGGCGGCCGCGTGCTCAACGTCAAAACGGGCAGGACCGAGCGGATCGGGCGGCTACTGATGATGCACGCCAACAGCCGCGAGGAGATCGAGGAGGTGTACTCGGGCGACATCTGCGCCGGTGTCGGCCTCAAGGAAACGGGTACCGGCGACACGCTGGCTGCGCCCGATGCCCCGATCGCACTGGAGAGCATCGAATTCCCCGAGACGGTGATCGCGGTCGCGATCGAGCCGAAAACGAAAGCCGACCAGGAGAAGATGGGCACCGCTCTGCAGCGCCTCGGCGAGGAGGATCCGACCTTCCGGATCGAATCCGACGAGGAAACCGGTCAGACGCTGATCCACGGGATGGGCGAGCTTCACCTCGAGGTGATCGTCGACCGCATGCTGCGCGAGTTCAAAGTCGACGCCAACGTCGGCAAGCCCCAGGTCGCCTACCGCGAGACGATCCGCAAGGACGCGAAGAAGGTCGAGGCGCGCTTCGTCCGCCAGACCGGCGGCCGCGGTCAGTTCGGCCACGTCGTGATCAACGCCGAGCCGGCCCCGGGTGAGGGCTTCGTCTTCGAGAACAAGATCAAGGGCGGCGCGATCCCGGGCGAGTTCATCGGCCCCGCCGAACAGGGGATGCGCGAGGCGCTCGAGAACGGCGTCAAGGCCGGCTACCCGATGGTCGACGTCAAGGTCGAACTGATCGACGGCTCCTCGCACGACGTCGACTCCTCGGAGATGGCCTTCAAAATCGCCGGCTCGATGGCGATCCAGGAGGCAGCGCGCAAGGCCAACCCGGTCCTCCTCGAGCCGGTGATGGCGGTCGAGGTGGTCACCCCCGAGGACTTCCTCGGCGACGTGATCGGCGATCTCTCGCGCCGCCGCGGCAAGGTTCAGGGCCAGGAGCAGCGCGGCAACGCGCTGGCGGTGCAGGCCTTCGTCCCGCTCGGCGAGATGTTCGGCTACGCCACCGATCTGCGCTCCTCGACCCAAGGTCGTGCCACCTACACCATGCAGTTCGAGCGCTACGAGGAGGTCCCGACCAACATCGCCGAGGAGATCGTCGAGCACCGGGCGGGCGAGCCGGTAGGAGCCACCTCGTGAATCTGGCTATATTTCCCAGGTTCGCCCGCAGGCAGCAGGTTCCCGGCTGCCAGGCAGTTTCAAGCACTTAATCACCAAAGTCAGACAGAACCCGACTTCGAAAGGTAGAACGGAGAGCGATGTCAAAGGAGAAGTTCGAGCGCGACAAGCCGCATGTGAACGTCGGCACGATCGGCCACATCGATCACGGCAAGACGACGCTGACGGCCGCGATCACGACCACGCTCTCCGGCAAAGGCGAGACCGAGGCGAAAAGCTTCGAGGAGATCGACAACGCGCCGGAGGAGAAGGAGCGCGGGATCACGATCGCGACCTCGCACGTCGAGTACGAAACCGAGAACCGCCACTACGCCCACGTCGACTGCCCCGGCCACGCCGACTACGTGAAGAACATGATCACCGGCGCGGCGCAGATGGACGGCGCGATCCTGGTCGTCTCGGCGGCCGACGGCGTCATGCCGCAGACCCGCGAGCACATCCTGCTCGCTCGCCAGGTCAACGTCCCGCACGTGGTCGTCTTCCTCAACAAGATCGACCAGGTCGACGACGACGAGCTGGTCGAGCTGGTCGAGGAGGAGGTCAAGGACCTGCTCAACGAGTACGACTTCCCCGGCGACGACACGCCGATCGTCAAAGGCTCGGCGCTGAAGGCGCTGGAGGGCGACGAAGAGGCTCAAAAAGCGATCTTCGAGCTGGCCGAAGCGCTCGACTCCTACATCCCGCAGCCCGAGCGCGACCTCGACAAACCGTTCCTGATGCCGATCGAGGACATCTTCTCGATCACCGGCCGCGGCACCGTTGCCACCGGCCGCGTCGAGCAGGGGATCGTCAACACCGGCGACGAAGTCGAGATCGTCGGCATCCAGGACACGACGACCACCACCGTCACCGGGGTCGAGATGTTCCGCAAGATCCTCGACCAGGGTCAGGCGGGCGACAACATCGGTGCCCTGCTGCGCGGTACCAAGCGCGAGGAGATCGAGCGCGGGCAGGTGCTCTGCAAGCCCGGGTCGATCACCCCGCACACCAAGTTCAAAGCCGAGGTCTACTGCCTGAAGAAGGAGGAGGGTGGCCGTCACACGCCGTTCTTCTCCGGCTACCGGCCTCAGTTCTACTTCCGCACGACCGACGTGACCGGGATCGCCAACCTCCCCGAGGGGACCGAGATGGTGATGCCGGGCGACAACGTCGAGATGACGATTGAGTTGATCCAGCCGATTGCGATGGACCAGGGCCTGCGCTTCGCGATTCGCGAGGGCGGCCGGACCGTCGGCTCGGGGGTCGTCTCGAGCATCATCGAGTAGTACCCGGAGGGCGGCAGGAGCCCGCCCTTTCGCTGCCGGCCGGCAGCGAGAAAACTAAAAAGACATACGACCGGGGGCGGCGCCCCACCACCAAGGGGCGGCGCCCCTTCGGCGCGGTAAGACCGCGCAAGGAGAAAAGAAAGAGAAACAACCGTGGCGACGATCGCGGCCCAAAAAATCCGGATCCGACTGAAGGCGTATGACCACGACGCCATAGATCGGGCTGCCCGCGAGATCGTCGAGACCGCGGAGCGCACCGGCGCCAGCGTCTCCGGGCCCGTCCCTCTTCCCACCGAGAAAAACGTCTACTGCGTGATCAAGTCCCCGTTCAAGGACAAGGACTCGCGCGAGCACTTCGAGATCCGCACCCACAAGCGCCTGATCGACATCCTCCAGCCGTCGCCGAAAACGGTCGATTCGCTGCAGCGGCTCGACTCGCTGCCGGCCGGCGTCGACATCGAGATCCGCCTCTAGTCGCCCATGGCTGCGATCCTCGGCAAGAAGCTCGGCATGACGCAGGTCTTCCGCGAGGACGGCACCGTCGTCCCCGTCACCGTGATCGAGGCCGGCCCCTGCAAAGTGACCGCCGTCCGCGACGCCGAGCGCGACGGCTACGCGGCCGTGCAGCTCGCCTTCGACGAGGTCGCCGAGCGCAAGCTCAGCAAGGCCGAGCTGGGCCACTTGAAGAAGGCCGGCGCGCCGCCGATGCGCCACCTGGCCGAGTTTCGCGACGAGGACCTCGGCGTCGAGGAGGGCCCCAAGGTGGGCGACGACGTCACCGTCGCCGCCTTCGAGGCGGGCCAGCGGGTTAAGGTTTCCGGGACCTCGATCGGCAAGGGCTTCCAGGGCGGGATCAAGCGCCACAACTTCAGCCGCGGCCCGGTCAGCCACGGCTCGCACAACATCAGGCAGCCGGGCTCGATCGGCGCCAGCGCCTTCCCCGGCCGCGTCTTCAAAGGGCAGAAGATGCCCGGCCAGATGGGCAACAAGCGAACGACCCAGCGCGGCCTCGAAGTCGCCGAGGTCGATGCCGAGCGCAACCTGCTGCTGCTCAAGGGGTCGGTGCCCGGATCGCGCAACGCCGTGATCGAGGTGAGGACCGATGGCTAAAGCCGCCGTGCTCGGCAAATCCGCCAAAGCGGACCTGCCCAAAGAGCTCTTCGCCGAGCCCTTCCACCACTCGCTGGTGCACGAGACGGCGCGCGCCGACATGGCGGCGCGGCGGCGCGGCACCGCCTCGACCCTGACCCGCGGCGAGGTCGCCTTCACCACCGCCAAGGCCTGGCGGCAGAAGGGCACCGGCCGGGCCCGCGCCGGCACCCTCGGCGTCCCCAACCGCTTCGGCGGCGGCGTCGCCTTCGGCCCCAAGCCGCGCCACTACACGGTCAAGGTCAACCGCAAGGCGCGGCGCAAGGCGATGCGGGCAGCGCTCTCGGTCCACGCCGAGCGGGGCAGCGTCGCGGTGCTCGACGTCGCCTCCTTCGAGACGCCTTCGACCAAAGCGGCCGCCCAGGCGCTGGCGAAATGGGGCGCCAAGCAGCCGACCCTGATCGTGCTCGACGCCGAGGAGACCGGCGCGCTGAAGAGCTTCCGCAACATCGACCGGGTGACGGTCGCCGAGGTCGGCGCGATCGGCGTCGCCGACGTGATCGGCGCCGCCTCCCTCGCGATCTCCGAGAAGGCGTTGGAGACGCTGAAGGAAAGGCTCGGCTGATGGACGCGCGCAACGTGATCATCCGCCCGGTCGTCTCGGAGAAGAGCTACGCGCTGATCGCCGAGGGCAAGTACACCTTCAGGGTCAACGACCGCGCCCACAAGACGCAGATCGCCGCTGCGGTCGAAGAGATCTTCGACGTCGGCGTGGCCCAGGTGCGCACCTCGAAGGTGCGGGCGAAGCCGAAGCGGCGCAACTTGCAGAAAGGCCGCACCCGGGCCTGGAAGAAGGCGATCGTCCAGCTCGTGCCGGGCGATCGGATCGAGCTGTTCGAAGGCGCCGAGACCGCCTAGGGAGATCGCGATGCCGAACCGCAAGACCAAACCGACCAGCCCCGGGCGCCGCTTCGCCACCTACCCCCTGCGCGAGCAGCTGACCAGCGCCGAGCCGGGAGAGCGCAAGCTGACCGAAGGGCTGCGCAAGAGCGGCGGGCGCAACTCGAACGGCCGCGTCACCGCCCGCCATCGCGGCGGTGGCGCCAAGCGGCGCTACCGCAAGATCGACTTCAAGCGGCGCAAGGACGGCGTGCCGGCCAAGGTGGCGGGGATCGAGTACGACCCCAACCGCAGCTGCTACATCGCCCTGCTGCACTACGCCGACGGCGAGAAGAGCTACATCCTCGCCCCGGCCGGCCTCGGGCCCGGCGACACGGTCCAGTCCGGCGAGGGCGCCGACATCAAACCGGGTCACGCGATGGCGCTGGGCGAGATGCCGACCGGCACCGTCGTCCACAACGTCGAGCTGACGGCGGGCCAGGGCGGCAAGATGGGCCGCGCCGCCGGCACCGCGATCCAGCTTGTCGCCAAGGAGGGCGAGATGGTCACCCTGCGCCTGCCCTCCTCGGAGATGCGCTTGGTCCGCGCCGAGTGCCGCGCCACCGTCGGCCAGCTCTCCAACGCCGAGCACCAGAACGTCAAGGTCGGCAAGGCGGGCCGCAATCGCCACAAGGGCAAGCGGCCGCAGACGCGCGGCGTGGCGATGAACCCCGTCGACCACCCACACGGCGGCGGCGAGGCCCACCACACCCCCGGCGGTCACCCGGTGACCCCCTGGGGCAAGCCGACGCTCGGCTACCGCACCCGCAAGAAGGGCAAGCAGTCCGACCGCTACATCGTGCGCGGCCGTCGCCGCGGGAAGAAGAAGAGGTAGGCCGAGACGATGGGACGTTCGACCAAAAAGGGGCCGTGGGTGGAAGCGGCGCTGATGAAGCGGATCTCGGCGATGAACGAGTCCGGCCAGAAGCAGATGGTCAAAACCTGGTCGCGGACCTCGACGATCTTCCCCGACATGGTCGGCCACACGATCGCCGTCCACGACGGCCGCAAGCACGTCCCGGTCTTCATCTCCGAGTCGATGGTCGGCCACAAGCTGGGCGAGTTCGCGCCGACGCGGACCTTCCGCGCCCACTCCGGCACGGGCAAGGGCGAGTAACGATGGCCGACGATAAAAAAGACACAAAAGCGAAAAAAGCCCAAAAAGCGCCGGCGAAAAAAGCCGCTGCCAAAAAAGACGCGCCGAAAAAAGCGAAAGCCAAAGGCGAGTCGAAAAAAACGAGCCCGAAAGCGGAGAAGAAAGCCGAGGGCAAAAAAGCCCCCGCCAAAGCCGCGAAAAAAGAGCCGGCGAAGAAAGAGGCGCCGAAGCCAAAGGCCAAGCCGGCCCCGCTGGTCGTTCGCGCCAGCTCGCGCTACGTGCGGGTCGCCCCGCGCAAGGCGCGCCTGGTCGCCGACCAGGTGCGTGGCCTGCACATCGACAAGGCCCGCGCCCTACTGCAGTTCTCGCCGCGCGGCGCCGCCCGCGACATCGGCAAGCTGATCGAGTCGGCGGCGGCCAACGCCGAGAACAACCACGACCTGATCGCCGACGAGATGCGGGTGACCGAGATCACCGTCGACGAAGGGCCGACGCTGCGCCGCTACCGGCCGCGGGCGCTTGGCCGGGCGACCCCGATCAACAAGCGGACCAGCCACATCGCCGTTGCGCTGAGCCCGGAGGAGGAGGCCTGATGGGACAGAAGATCCACCCCGGCGGCTTCCGCGTCGGCTACATCCACGACTGGAAATCGAACTGGTTCGACGAGAAGGGCTTCGCCGACGTGCTCGCCGAGGACCTCTCGATCCGCTCCCACATCGAGGGCAAACTCGCCCACGCGGGGCTCTCGGACATCACGATCGAGCGCCGCGGCGAGGTCGCCGTCGACATCCACACCGCCCGCCCGGGCATCGTGATCGGCAAGTCGGGCAGCGAAGTCGACGCGCTGCGCAAGGAGCTGCACAAGCTGACCGGCAAGCCGGTCAAGGTGAACATCCGCGAGGTGAAGCGCCCCGAGCTCGACGCCAAACTGGTCGCCCAGTCGATCGCCGAGCAGCTGCAGAACCGGGTCGCCTTCCGGCGGGCGATGAAACGCGCCCTCACCTCGGCGATGCGCTCCGGCGCCAAGGGCGTGAAGCTGCAGGTCTCCGGCCGGCTCGGCGGCTCGGAGATGGCGCGGACCGAAAGCTACTCCGACGGACGGGTGCCGCTGCACACGCTGCGCGCCAACATCGACTACGGCTTCTACGAGGCCCGCACGACCGCCGGCCGGATCGGCGTCAAATGCTGGATCAACAAGGGCGAAGTGATGCCCGAGGGCTTCCGCTCCGACCAGGTCCCCGCCGACGGCGAGCCGCAGCAGGGCGGCGGTCAGCGGCGCGGCGATCGCGGTGGTCGCGGGCGCGACGGCGGCGGGGGAGGCGGTCGCTGATGCTGATGCCGAAGCGGGTCAAGCACCGCAAACAGATGCGCGGCCGGATGCGCGGCAACACCAAGGGCGGCAGCCACGTCGCCTTCGGCGAGTACGGCCTCAAGGCGCTCGACCGCGGCTGGATCACCAACCGCCAGATCGAGGCCGCCCGTATTGCGATGACGCGCAAGATCAAACGCGGCGGCAAGGTCTGGATCAACATCTTCCCCGACAAGCCCTACACCAAGAAGCCCGCCGAGACGCGGATGGGATCGGGCAAGGGCAACCCCGAGGGCTGGGTCGCGGTGGTCAAGCCGGGCAAGGTGATGTTCGAGCTGGCCGGGGTCCCCGAGGACCTCGCCCGCGAGGCGCTGCGGCTGGCCGGGCACAAGCTCCCGGTCAAGACCAAGTTCGTCATGCGCGAGGGGGCCGAGGCCTGATGAAGGCATCCGAGGCGCACAACATGAAGGACCACGAGCTTGTGGCGAAATTGATCGACGCCAAGCAGGAGTCGTTCAACCTGCGCTTCCGGCACGCGACGGGCGAGCTGGAGAACACGGCGCGGCTGAGCGACGCGAAGCGGGACATCGCGCGGCTGCTGACCGTTGCGAAAGAGCGTGGGATCGATGTGGATCGAGAGCTGAGGAAATAAATGGCTGAGGACGAGACGAAAAAAGACGAGAGCACCGAGCAGGAGGAGACCGCCCAGGACGAGGTGCCTCAGGACGCGGGTCCTGTCGCCGAGGAGGGGGGGTCCGAGGCTGCGCTGGGTTCCTCGCCAGAGGCGCAGGAGGGTGAGGTTGAGGAGTCGGAGGGGCGAGGAACGGACGCCGCGTCCGCCTCGGACCCCCCCTCCCCGACGCCACCCCCGTCAGATGAGTCTGATTCTGGTGAGGAGGCTCCGGCCTCTGAAGAGGATGAGCTTCCCTGGAAGGAGAAGCGGCGGTTGGAGCGGTCGCGCAGACCGCATGAGGCCAAGCCGCAGCAGACGCCTGAGGAGCGGACGGCTGCTCGGTTGGCCGAGCGGAAGCGGCGTGGGGCCGAACGGCGTAAGGAGCGGGCTGGGGCCAAGGCAAAGCACCAGGCCGGGACCGGAACGCCCGTTGCCGAGAAGGACTCCAATGCCGCCAAGGTGCGGCAGGGGATCGTCGTCTCGGACAAGGGGCAGAAATCGATCACCGTGCGGGTCGACATCGTCCGCCGTCACCCGACTTACGAGAAGGTCATCCGGCGCTCGCGCACGCTGCACGCGCACGACGAGCGCAACGAGGCCGGCGAGGGCGACGTGGTTCGCGTCGTCGAGACCCGGCCGATGTCGAAGACCAAGCGCTGGCGCCTGGTCGAGGTCCTGGAGAAGGCCAAGTAGAGCGATGATCCAGCAGGAGTCCAGACTGAAGGTCGCCGACAACTCGGGTGCGCGGGAGATCCTCTGCATCCGGGTCAAGGGCGGCTCGCACCGCCGCTATGCCGGCGTCGGCGACGTGATCACGGCGACGGTCAAACAGGCCAGCCCGCAGGGCGGCGTGCGCAAGGGCGAGGTCGTCCAGGCGGTGGTCGTGCGAACAAAGAAGCAGCTCGGCCGCTCCGACGGCACCTACATCTCCTTCGACGAAAACGCCGCGGTGCTGATCGATCCCGCCAGCAACAACCCGCGCGGCACCCGCATCTTCGGGCCGGTGGCGCGCGAGCTGCGCGAGCGCAACTTCATGAAAATCGTCTCGCTGGCGCCGGAGGTGCTCTAGCGATGGCCAAGGCGATGCGGATCAGGGCCGACGACATGGTCAAGGTGATCGGCGGCAAGGACTCCGGCAAGACCGGCCGCGTGCTGCGCACCGAGCCGAAGCGCAGCTTCGTCTACGTCGAGGGCCTCAACATGGTCAAGCGGCACGAAAAACCGCGCCCCACCCAGGACTCGAAAAAAGCGGGCTCCCAGCTCGGCGGGATCGTCGACAAGGAGGGGCCGATCCACGTCTCCAACGTGATGCTGCTCGACCCCAAAGACAACAAGCCGACGCGCATCGGCGTGCGCCGCGACAAAGGCGGCAAGCGCGAGCGGTTCTCCAAGCGGAGCGGGGTGACGTTCTGATGGAGGCGGCGACCACGTCGCAGACCCAGGCTGCCCCGCCGCCGCGCCTGCGCGAGCGCTACGAGCAGGACGTCGTCCCGGCGCTGACCAAGAAGTTCGGCTACACGAGCGCGATGCAGGTGCCGCGCCTGCAGAAGATCGTGCTCAACATGGGCGTCGGCGAGGCGAAACAGAACGCGAAGATGCTCGAAGCGGCGCAGGAGCAGCTGGCGACGATCGCCGGCCAGCAGCCGAGCGTGCGGCGGGCGCGCAAGTCGATCGCTTCCTTCAAGGTGCGCGAGGGGATGCCAGTCGGTCTCTCGGTCACCCTGCGCCGCGCCCGCATGTGGGAGTTCCTCGACCGTCTTACCTCGATCGCGGTGCCGCGCATCCGCGACTTCCGCGGCCTCAGCCCGCGCTCCTTCGACGGCCGCGGCAACTACTCGATGGGCGTCAAGGAGCAGCTGATCTTCCCGGAAATCGATTACGACTCGATCGACGAGGTGCGCGGCCTCGACGTCACCATCGCCACCTCGGCGCAGACCGACGAGGAAGCGTTCGAGCTGCTGCTCGGGCTGGGCATGCCCTTCGCCAAAGAGGGCCGGCCCGGCAGCCGCGACGCCGAGGCGGAGGCGGCGGCCGAGGAGGAGAAGCGCAAGGAGGAGGCCCGCCAACGGGCCGAGGCCGAGCAGGCCGCGTTGGAGCAGCTGAAAGAGGAGAACCCCGAGGCGTACGCCAAGCCCGAGCCGGAGGTCGGCGAGGAGGGCGAGGGAGACGCCGAGGGGGAGAGCGACGAGGCCGCCGAGGCGGCCGGCGAGGAGACTTCAGAGGATGGCTAAGACTTCGATGAAGGTGAAGCAATCGCGCAAGCAGAAGTTCAAGACCCGCGAGTACAACCGCTGTCGCCGTTGCGGGCGCCCACGCGGCTACTTCCGCAAGTTCGGCCTCTGCCGGATCTGCCTGCGCGAGGCCGCCCACGAGGGCTACGTGCCCGGGATGACCAAGTCGAGCTGGTGAAGACGGGACCTACCGAACCATGCTGAACGACCCGATAGCCGATTACCTGACCCGGATCCGCAACGCGCTCGGCTCCGGCCACGACGACGTGCAGATTCCCGCCTCCCGGTTGAAGGAGGAGATGTCGCGCATCCTCAAGGAGCAGGGCTACATCCGCGACTTCGCCCGCAAGCCGGCGAACGTCGGCGAGGCGCTCGAGATCCGGCTCAAGTACACCGAGGATCGCCGTCCGGCGATACTCGGCCTGGAGCGGATCTCGCGCCCGGGCCGGCGCCGCTACGTCGACCACAAGGAAGTTCCGCGCGTCGACGGCGGCACCGGAACGGCGATCATCAGCACCTCGGTCGGCGTGATGACCGGCCACGAAGCGAAGCAGAAGGGCGTCGGCGGCGAGGTAGTCGCCTACGTCTGGTGAGTCTGAGAACCGAGTCATGAGCCGCATCGGCAGAAAGCCCATCCCCGTCCCCGAGGCCGTCACGGTCGAGGTTGCCCCTGGGCGGGTCGCGGTCAAGGGCCCGAAGGGCGAGCTGACGCAGGCGCTCGCCGCCGATATGAAGGTCGAGCAGGACGACGGCACCGTCACCGTCAGCCGCCCGACCGACCGCGGCGAGCACCGCGCTCTGCACGGCCTCACCCGCAGCCTGATCGCGAACATGGTCGAGGGCGTCACCGAGGGCTTTGAGAAGCGGCTGGAGATCCAGGGCGTCGGCTACCGCGCCCAGTTGAAGGGCAAGAGCCTCGAGCTTGCGCTCGGCTACTCCCACCCGGTCGCGGTCGAGCCGCCCGAGGGCATCGAGTTCGAGGTGCCGCAGCAGACCGAGATCGTCGTGCGCGGGATCGACAAGCAGCTGGTCGGCCAGGTTGCGGCAGACATCCGCAAGCGCCGCCCGCCGGAGCCCTACAAGGGCAAGGGCATCCGCTACAGCGACGAGCACGTGATGCGCAAGGTCGGAAAGAGGGCCTAGCGATGACGGTGATGACCAAGCGCCAGCAGCGCCTGCGCCGCCGCCGCCGGGTTCGCGCCCGCATCATCGGCAGCGCCGAGCGGCCGCGCCTCTCCGTCTACCGCTCCAACCGGGGCGTCTTCGCCCAGCTCGTCGACGACGCCGCCGGCAAGACCCTGGCCGCGGTCAACTGGACCGAGCCCGAGCTGCGCAAGCTCTCGGCGAGCGCGCAGGCGACGAAGGCCGGGGAGCTGCTCGCCGAGCGGGCCAAGAAAGCCGGCGTCGAGAGCTGCGTCTTCGACCGCGGCGGCTACAAGTTCCACGGCCGCGTCAAGGCATTGGCCGAAGGCGCCCGCGAGAAAGGCCTGAAGTTCTGATGGCCGCCACGGCAAACCCGCTACCTTCTTCCGTCCGATGAAGGGCATGGACATGACCAACGTGGAGACCGTCTCCCCCCGGGGGCTGGATCTCCAGGAGCGGGTGATCGAGATCAACCGCGTCGCCAAGGTGGTCAAGGGCGGTCGTCGCTTCTCGTTCACCGCGCTGGTCGCCGTCGGCGACGAAGAGGGCGTCGTCGGGATCGGCTACGGCAAGGCGCGCGAGGTGCCGTTGGCGATCCAGAAGGCGGTCGAGAACGCGCGTAAGAGCCTCATCCGCGTGCCCAAATACGGGCAGACGCTGACCCACAAAATCATCGGCCGCTACGGGGCGGGCCACGTCGTGCTGCGGCCGGCGAGTCCCGGTACCGGCGTGATCGCCGGCGGGGGGGTGCGGGCGGTGCTCGAGCTTGGCGGGGTGCGGGACGTTCTTACCAAGAGCATCGGGACGCAGAATCCGATCAACCTGGTGAAGGCGACGATGGACGGCTTGGTTCGTCTGCGTCGGCCTGAGGAGGTTGCTGAGCTGCGGGGACTTACGGTTGCCCAGGTGCTTGGGATTGAGAAGTCCAACGGCGCCACCACGATTTCGGCCGAGGGTTCGGAGGCTTCAGCCGCGGGTCCTGTCGCCGGGGAGGGGGTGCCCCCGGCTGCGCTGGGTTCCTCGCCAGGTGAGTCGGCGGAGGCTGCTGAGCCTGAGGGGCGAGGAACGGACGCCGCTTCCGCCGCGGGCACCCCCTCCCCGACGCCACCCGCGGGTGATACGCCCGCCGAGGAGCCCAAAGCTGAGGAGTCGTCGTGATCTCGATCAAGCAGATCAAGTCTTCGAACGGGAGCAATCCGAGCCAGAAAGCGACGCTTTATGCGCTTGGCTTGGGCAAGATCGGCAGTACCGCTGAGCGCAAAGACTCTCCACAGCTGCAGGGGCAGCTGAACGTGGTCTCGCATTTGGTGGAGGTCGACGGTGGCTGAGAAAGCTTCGAAAGAGAAGGACACGCCAAGCGAGCGTTCGTTGGAGATCGGGCTTCATAACCTTTCGCCCAAGCCGGGGTCTAAACGGCCGCGCAAGCGGTTGGGTCGTGGCGAGGGCAGCGGGCTGGGGAAGACCTCCGGTCGGGGGCACAAGGGGTACGGCTCACGCTCCGGCGCGAAGAAGAAGGCCGGCTACGAGGGCGGCCAGAACCCGATCCACATGCGGATGCGAAAGCTTCGCGGGCCGCACAAAAAGCAGTCGATGCCGTTCGAGAAATTCCGCACCTCTACCCAGCCGGTCAACGTCGGCGACCTCGATGAGCGCTTCGACGCCGGCGCCGAGGTGAAGCCCGAGACGCTGAAGGAGAAGGGCCTCGCCAAGCGCTCCGATCCGGTCAAGATCCTCGCCCGCGGGGAGATCTCGAAGAAGCTCGACGTCCACGCGCACGCCTTCAGCGCCGCCGCCAAAGAGAAGATCGAGGCAGCCGGCGGTTCCTGTCACACTCTGGAGCCGTAATGCTCAGGACTATTGCGAACGCTTTCAGCGTTGCGGACATCCGCAAGAAGCTGGCGTTCACGGCGGCGATGCTGCTGCTCTATCGGATGGGCGCTTACATTCCCGCCCCCGGCGTCGACGCCGGCGCCGTCAAGGAACTCTCGGAGAACTTCGCCGGCAGCAACGTACTCGGCTTCCTCAGCCTCTTCTCCGGTGGCGCGCTCGAACGGTTCTCGCTCTTCGCGCTGGGGATCATGCCCTACATCACGGCCTCGATCATCCTGCAGCTCTTGACCGTGGTCGTGCCCTCGCTGGAGAAACTGCAGAAAGAGGGTGAGGTCGGCCAGCAGAAAATCACCCAGTACACCCGCTACCTCACCGTCGGCCTGGCCTTCGCCCAGTCCTTCGGCTTCGTCTTCCTCTTCCGCTCCTTCGGCCAGCAGGCGGGGGCCGGCAACGCGATCGGCCAGCTCGCCGGGGCGAAAGTGCTCTTGATCGTGATCTGCCTGACCGCCGGCTGCACGCTCCTGATGTGGCTCGGCGAGCTGATCACCCAACGCGGCATCGGCAACGGCATCTCGCTGATGATCTTCGCCTCGATCGTCTCCGGCCTGCCCGGCGGCATCCAGGCCTGGTGGACCAACCCCGACCAGGTCTTCGTCGTGATGATGCCCTTTGTCGCGCTGGCGGTGATCGTCGCGATCGTCTTCGTCCAGGAGGGGCAGCGCCGCATCCCGGTCCAGTACGCGAAACGGATGGTCGGGCGCAAAATGACCTCGGGCGGCTCCACCTACCTGCCGCTGCGGGTCAACATGGCCGGCGTGATCCCGGTCATCTTCGCCGCCTCGATCATGGCCTTCCCGCCGACGATCGGCCAGCTGCTCAACACCCCCGCCGCGCTCGACTTCGCCGCCTTCTTCAGCCCCAACGGGTGGGCCTACGTCGCGGGCGAGGTCTTCTTCATCATCATCTTCACCTACTTCTACACGGCGGTCACCTTCAACCCCGTCGACCAAGCCGACAACCTGAAGAAATACGGCGGCTTCATCCCCGGCGTGCGTCCCGGCCGGCCGACCGCCGAATACCTCGATCGCATCCTCTCCCGCCTGACCTTTCCCGGCGCCCTCTACCTCGGCGCGGTGGCGGCGCTGCCGACGATCCTGATCAGCCAGACCTCGGCCAACTTTTTCTTCGGCGGCACCTCGATCCTGATCGTGATCGGCGTTGCCCTGGATACCGTGAAGCAGCTCGAGGCCCAGCTGATGATGCGCAACTACGAGGGCTTCCTCAAATAGAGCTCAATCTCGTACTTCTGGGCCCGCCGGGGAGCGGGAAGGGCACGCAGGGCGAGCGGCTGCAGGAAGACCTGAAGCTGCCCTACTACGCGACCGGCGACATCCTGCGCGCGGCGGTGCGCGACGAGACCGAGCTGGGCAGGGCGGCGAAGGAGTACATGGACCGCGGCGACCTCGTCCCCGACGAGGTGATCGTCGGCGCGATCGCCGAGCGGATCGACTCGGCCGAGGCGGCCGACGGCTTCATCCTCGACGGCTTCCCGCGCACCGTGCCGCAGGCCGAGGCGCTCGCGGCGAAGCTCGAGGAGCTCGGCCGCGGCCTGACCGGGGTGCTGCTGATCGACGCGAGCGACGAGGAGGTGATGCGCCGCCTCGGCGGGCGCCGCACCTGTGTCGAGAACGGCCACGTCTTCCACGTCGAGCTCAACCCGCCTGAGAAGGAGGGCGTCTGCGACGTCGACGGCAGCGAGCTGGTCGTTCGCGACGACGACGAGCCGGAGGTGATCCGCCACCGCCTGGAGACCTACCACGAGAAGACCGAGCCGCTGATCGAGCTCTACGACCACCAGAGCCTGCTGCGCCGGATCGACGGCGGCGCCTCTCCGGACGAGGTCGCCGACGAGCTGCGGCGCTGCCTGGCGACGCTGAAGCTGGAAGCCGACGAGGCGATCTGAGCCCCTGCGGGGGACGTTCTAGCGTGTACCGGATGATCATCAAGAAGACCCCCGAGCAGGTCGAGCAGATGGCGGCCGCGGGGGAGATCCTGGTGCGCTGCCTGCGCATGCTCGAGTCGAAGGCGCGCGCCGGCGTCACCACCGAGGAGCTCGACGCGGCGGCGGAGAGGTTCATCCGCTCGCAGGATGCCGAGCCCGCTTTCAAGGGCTACCGGGGCTTCCCCGGCTCGATCTGCGCCTCGCCCAACTCGATGGTCGTGCACGGCATCCCCGGCCCCTACGAGATGAAGCGCGGCGACGTGCTCTCGATCGACGTCGGCGTGATCAAGGACGGCTGGGTCGCCGACGCGGCGATCACCGTGCCGATTGGCTCGGTCACCCCGGAGGCGCGCAAGCTGCTCGACGTGACCAAGGCGGCGCTCTTCGCCGGCGCCGAGCAGATGCAGCCCGGCAACCACCTCGGCGACGTCTCCGCCGCGATCCAGCGTGCGGTCGAGATCGAGGGGCTCTCGATCATCCGCACCCTGGTCGGCCACGGGATCGGCCGCGACATGCACGAGGACCCGCAGGTGCCCAACTTCGGCGAGCCCGGCAAGGGGCCCGAGCTGGAGGAGGGCGCGGTGCTGGCGATCGAGCCGATGGTCAACGCCGGCGGCCCGCTCGTCCGCATGGGCGACGACGGCTGGGCCGTCTACTCCGAGGACGGCTCGCTCGCCGCCCATTTCGAGTTCACCGTCGCCGCCACGGCCGACGGCCCCCGCATCCTCACCCCCTGGCACGATGAGGAGTAGGCGCTCCGGCGAGTGCCCCGGCAGCGCTTCGGCGGGCTGTCCCTTGCTATCTTTCCCGTTCGGCCCAAAGGGCCGTTTGTGCCTGCCTGTCCGACTCATGGGGCGGGCGGGAGTCCTGTAGTCCGACCACCCCCGGAGCGATGAAGGTCCGAGCTTCCGTAAAGCCGATGTGCGAAAAGTGCAAGGTGATCCGCCGCAACGGCGCGGTTCTCGTCATCTGCCAAAACCCGCGCCACAAGCAGCGGCAGGGCTGAGCGATGGCGCGGATCGCGGGAATCAACATCCCGGTAGATAAGCGGGCCGAGGTCGGCCTCACGTACATCTTCGGCATCGGCCGCTCCACCGCGGGCGAGATCCTCGCCGAGGCCAAGGTCGACCCGAATACGAAGATCAAGGACCTGACCGAGGACGAGGTCGTGAAACTGCGCGAGGCCGTCGAGCGGCGCGAGGTCGAGGGCGACCTGCGGCGCGAGCGCTCGCAGGACGTCAAACGACTGATGGAGATCGGCTCCTACCGCGGCCTGCGCCATCGCCGCGGCCTGCCCGTCCGCGGTCAGCGCACCAAGACCAACGCGCGCGGTCGCAAGGGCCCGCGCCGGATGAGCGTCGCCGGCAGGCGCAAGGCGCCGACGGCGGGCTGATCAAGATGGCAGCCGCGAAAAAACCAGCCAAAGGCCGTGCCCGCCGGCGGACGAAAAAGAACATCGCCTACGGGCAGGCCCACATCAAGACTTCGTTCAACAACACGATCGTCACCCTGACCGACATGCAGGGCAACGTGATCGCCTGGGAGTCGGCCGGCTCGGCGGGCTTCAAGGGCTCGCGCAAGTCGACCCCCTTCGCTGCCCAGGTCACCGCCGACGCGGCGGCCAAGAAAGGCATGGAGCACGGCCTCGAAAAAGTCGAGGTGTTCGCCAAGGGCGCCGGCTCGGGCCGTGAGACGGCGATCCGCTCCTTACAGGCCGCGGGCCTCGATGTGACCACGGTCAAGGACGTCTCCCCGCAGGCCCACAACGGCTGCCGGCCGAAGAAGCGGAGGCGCGTCTAGTGGCCCGCGACACCGGAGCGCAGTGCAAGCAGTGCCGTCGCGAGGGGCAGAAGCTCTTCCTCAAGGGCGAGCGCTGCTTCACCGACAAGTGCGGCGTCGAGCGCCGCTCCTACCCGCCAGGCGAGCACGGCCGCGGTCGAATGCGCCAGTCCGAGTACCGCGTGCAGCTGCGCGAGAAGCAGAAGACGCGCCGCTACTACCAGGTGCTCGAGAACCAGTTCCGCGCCTACTACGAGAAGGCCTCGCGCCAGGACGGCGTCACCGGCGAGAACCTGCTGCGCCTGCTCGAGTCGCGCTTCGACAACGTCCTCGTGCGGCTCGGCTTTGCCGCCTCGCGCCGGCAGGCGCGTCAGCTGATTCGCCACGGGCACTGGCAGGTCAACGGGCGCCGCGTCGACGTCCCCTCCTACCAGGTGCGGCCCGAGGACGTGATCTCGATCAAAGCGGGCTCCGCCGCGACCGACACGATCCGCAAGGCGACCGAGCTGGTTTCGACCGTGCCGGCCTGGCTGCAGGCCGACCACGACTCGCTTACCGCCAAGGTCCTGCGCTACCCCGAGCGCGCGGAGATCTCGGCACCGGTCCAGGAGCAGCTGATCGTCGAGCTGTACTCCAAGTAGCCCGGACAAGATTCTGTAACACCCCATACGCAAGGAACTCATGACCACTGACTTTCAGGTCCCCCGGATCACCGCAGAGAAGGCGGATGACCGCCACGGCACGTTCACCATCGAGCCCCTCGACAAGGGCTTCGGCTACACCTTCGGCAACAGCTTGCGGCGCGTGCTGCTCTCCTCGCTGGGCGGCGCCGCCGTCACCAGCGTCCGCATCGAGGGCGTCGCGCACGAGTTCTCCAGCGTGCCCGGCGTCAAGGAGGACGTCACCGACATCGTCCTCAACCTGAAGGAGCTGGTTGTCCGCATGCACACGGACGCCGACGAGGTCGAGGCGCCGCTGGTCGCCACCGGCCCGGGCGAGGTCAAGGCGAAGGACATCGACCTGCCCTCGGGCGTAGAGATCCTCAACCCGGACGCGCCGATCGCGACCCTGGAGAAAAAAACCAAGCTCGAGGTCTACCTGACGATCGGCCGCGGCCGCGGCTACTCGCCGGCGGAGGAGAACAAGTCCGACGAACACCCGATCGGCGTGATCCCGATCGACTCGATCTTCTCGCCGATCCGGCGTGCGTCCTACTCGGTCGCAACCGCCCGCGTCGGCCAGCGAACCGACTTCGACAAACTGGCCCTGGAGCTGGAGACCGACGGCTCGATCGAGCCCGCTGCGGCGCTGCGCGAGGCCTCCGAGATCCTGATCAAGACGCTTGCGATCTTCACCGACGCCGAGCGGGTCGAGGAACTGACCGCGCGCGAGGCGATCGCCGCGCCCCTGCCCGGCGACGGGCTTGGCGGAGGTGCCGACGGAGCCGGGACGGCGGCGAGCAACGGCCTCGACGAGATCCTGATCGAGGAGCTGGAGCTGGGCGTGCGCTCCTACAACTGCCTCAAGCGAGCGGGCGTGCAGACCGTCGGCGACCTGGTGCGCAAGACGCGCTCGGAGCTCAACGCGATCCCCAACTTCGGCTCGAAGTCGATCGAGGAAGTGATCGAGACCCTGCAGGCCCGCGGCCTCGACCTCCAGGCGGACTGAGGAAGCGGCGAGAGCGAGGAGCCCGATGCGCCACCGCAGGAAGCGAAACAAGCTCAGCCGCGACGCGGCGCATCGCGAGTCGCTGCTCTCCAACCTCTCCAAGCAGCTGATCGAGCACGAGCGGATCAAGACCAGCCAGGCGAAGGCCAAGGCGGTCAAGCCCGAGGTCGAGCAGCTGATCACGCTCGCCAAGCGCGGCGACCTGCACGCGCGGCGTCAGGCGCTGGCGACGCTGCACAACGACAAGTTCATCGTGCACAAGCTGTTCGAGGAGGTCGCGCCGCGCTACACGGAGCGACCTGGCGGGTACACGCGGATCGTCAAGCTCGGTCCGCGCCGCTCGGACAGCACCGAGATGGTCTATCTCGAGCTCGTTTAGCGGTGGGGGGAGGTGGTGGGGGTGTCCCGCCGCTTGCTGGGTTTTTCGCCTGAATCGCTGACGGCCGTCCGAGATTGCGTGCGGGCGAAAAACAGGACGCCGCTGCGCGCCGGGACACCCCCACCACCTCCTCACGAGCCAAATCAGCTCACGATCAGTAGCTGACTTTCTCCAGGTAGAGGCCGTGAGGCGGAGCGGTATCGCCGGCGTCTGATCGCGTAGCACCCTGCAGGAGCTGCGTAAAACTGTCCAGCGTGCGGCGACCGTCGGCTGCTTCGAGCATGGTGCCTACCAGGATTCGGACCATGTTGCGCATGAAGGCGTCTGCGGTTATGCGGAACGTCAATAGGTCGCCCTCCCGGTTCCAACTCACTGCGAGGATGTCGCGGTCGAAGCGGACGTGGTCGGTTTGGGTGGGGGTGAAGGCGGTGAAGTCGTGGATGCCCGGGAGGGCCGCGGCGCAGGCTTGCAGCGCTTCGAGGTCGCAGCGGTGGGGCCACCAGAGGGCGTGGGCCTGCTCGAAGGGGCTCGGGGAGGAACGAGCCAGGACGCGGTAGAGGTAGCTGCGGGATTTGGCGCTGCGGCGCGCGTCGAAGCCGTCCTCGACTGCCGTCGCGGCGGTGACCGCCAAGTCGTCGGGGCCGACCCCGTTCAAGCGCCGCGCCAGGTCCTCCCGCACCTCCACCTCCGTGACGAAGCTCGCCACCTGTCCCAGTGCGTGCACCCCCGTGTCGGTCCTCCCGGCAACGGTTAGCTGCACCGGCTCGCGCAGCACCGTCGCCAGCGCCGCCTCCAGCTCTCCTTGCACGGTCCGCAGCCCCGGCTGCGCCGCCCAGCCCTTGAACCCGCTGCCGTCATATTCAAGCTCCAACCGAACGGTGGTCACCACGCGCAGTATGCCCCGCGATGGAGGAGGAGGACGGGGACCCTCTCGAACGGGCGGATACTCAA
>DATDBO010000062.1:0-46848 GCA_036524775.1 Solirubrobacterales bacterium | reverse complement strand
CGCCGCCGTTGAGCGGGTCGAAGGTCCCCGTCGGGGCGAAGATCACCGGCAGGACGAGGAGCAGCGAGAAGACGGCGAGCGGCAGGGCGACGGCGAGGACGCGGCGCAGGCCCGCGGCGCGCCAGAGGACGAAGGCGGCGGGCAGCAGGGTCGGCAGGACCCAGACCGCGCCGCCGGGGCCGAGCACGGCGATCATCGCCGCGACGGCGATCGCGAGCGGCGCCCAGGCGCGGCGCGGCCAGCCCGCGTCGGCGGCGCAGGCGGCGAGCAGCGCGCCCAGCGGCAAGAGCGCGGCGACGACCATCTCCTTCACCCCGCCCCAGAGGTAGTAGCCGACGAGCAGCGAGGCGAGCGAGGCGAAGACGGCGATCGCGGCGGCGATCCGCTCGTCGCCGCGCAGGACGCGCCGGGCCAGCTCGAAGAGCAGCAGCGCCATCGCGGCGACGGCGAAGGCCATCGAGGGCTGGAAGAGGAAGGCGATGTCCTGGCCGGAGAGCTTCCCCATCAGCGCCATCGGCACGAAGCCGCCGATCGGGTAGCTGCCGCCGAGGTAGTCGATCAGCACCTGCTGGTAGGTCGACTCGGCCGGTTCGACCAGGTTGCCGCGTCCGTGCTCGAAGACGTGGTCGGTGATCCCCAGCCAGGTGGCGGTATCGTCGAGCTTGATGTAGCCGGCGAGGGTCGCTTCGCCGATCACGATGAACGGCAGGGCGAAGAGGGTGAAGACGCCGAGGGCGACGCCGACCTCTGTGCGAGTGGGGCGGCGCTGCGGCAGGTCGCGGCCCAGGTAGAGGCCGACGAGGGCGAGGACCAGGATCGCCGGCAGGGTCAGCTTCGCCGTCGCTCCGGTGGCGGTGCCGAACTGGGCGAGGACGATCGCCACGGCCATCCCCATCGCCGGGCGCAGCGTCCAGGGCAGGACCAGCCCGGTCACCCGCTCAACCAGCAGCGAGAGGCCGACGACCGCCAGCAGCAGGCCGGCCGGCGCGATCAGCCAGCAGAGCAGGAGGTCCATCGCGGCGGGATTCTTTCACGCGGGTCGGGTGCGGCGGCTAGACTGGCGCCCGCGAAATGGCGGCGGAGCAGGGAGAAAACGTGGACGAGCGAGGCGAGCAGGGAACCGGGGACGGCATGGACGTCAACAAAGTGCGCCGCTGGGTGCTGGCGGGGCTGATCGCGGCCGGCGTCGTCGTCCTCGCGATCGTCCTCTTCGGCGGCGACTCCGGTGACGATTCCTCCACGACCGGCGAAGCCGAAGCGGAGGCGGTCGCCCTCTCCGAAGCCGAGCTGCTGGCCGAGGCGAGCGGCCTCGGCGGCACGGCCTACTGGGTCGGCCCGCGCGAGGACACCGAGAGCTACGAGCTGACCACGACCGAAGACGGCCGCATCTACATCCGCTACCTGACCGGCGACGCCGAGGCGGGCGACGAGAGCGCCGAGTTCGTCTCGGTCGGCACCTATCCGCTGGCCGACGCAAAGGCCGCCCTGCAGCGGTCGGCTGTTGAAAACGGCGGCACCGTCGAGAACGAGCAGGGCTTCGATCTCCTCCTCGGCACCAACAACAACGCCTACGTCGTCTTCGACGACGAGCCAGGTGTACAGGTCGAGATCTACTCGCCTGAGCCGGGCGAGGCCGAGCAGCTCGCCCGCGACGGCTCCCTCACGCCGCTCGGGTAGTACGCGAGAGTGTTGCCGCCCTCGCCAGATAGATAGCAGGGGCCTGGGAGTATCTATTTTTCGGTTTGGAGTATCCAGCCGATCGTGGGTGGTGCTCGGGTGGTACACTTGATCGCGTGCCAACCCGACACCACCGCATCCAGGTCACCGAGGATCGTGAGCTGGCAGCCGCTCTCCGCGCAGCCGAGCCGCACATGCCCGCCGGCCTACCCAGGTCTCAGCAGGTGCGAGAGCTGGCGATTGCCGGCGCGCGGCACCTCGCCGCGGTCCCCGCGGACGAGGCCAGGCGCAATGAGCTGCTGAACGAGCTGGCCGACGCCTTCCGGAGTCCCGAGTCGGCACCCTGGGATCAGGCTGCGCTGCGGGAGGGCAAGCACTATGCCTGGCCCGCACGCTGACGAGGCGGCCTGGGGCGAGCTGCCGCTGCTCATCGATACCTCGGCATGGGCGCGAGCCGGCGATTCGGCCGTTCGCGATCAGTGGCTCTCAGCGCTTCTAGGCGACCGCCTGCGAATCTCTCCGCTCGTTCGCCTCGAGATCCTCTTTAGTGCTCGCGGCGGCGATGGGTTCGACCGGCTTGCGGAACAGCTCAACACGATTCGCCCCGCACCGCTGACAACCGCGGTTCTCCGCGCCGCCGAGGCGGGGATGCGGGTCCTTGCCCATCGCTCGGCCGGGACGCAACGCCTGCCCATCGTCGACTACCTCGTAGCGGCGGCCGCCCAAGAGCTCGGTGCGGCCGTAATTCACTACGACAGCGATTACGACAGGCTCGCCGAGGTGATGGAGTTCGAGTCGGTATGGCTCGCACCGGCGGGCAGCCTGCCCTAGTCCGGCCAGCTCGGCGGGGCGCCGCGGGCTAGGCTGATGATGCTGAGGAAGAAGGCGGAGAAGATCGCCTGCAGGCCGAGGATGATCAGCACCGCGGCGAAGACGATCAGGCGGTCCTCGGAGAGCTCGCCGAAGCCGCGGCCGATCCAGGTGCCGACGATGACGCCGGCGATGACCAGCCCGGCGAGGACGACGAGCGCGCCCGCGAGGAGCGCGTGCTCGATCCGCACGTGCTCGCGTCCCCAGGTGAGCACCCGGTCCGGCTTCTCGCCCAGCGCCTCGACGGCGAAGGCGCGGGCGCTGAGCGCGAGCGTGACGACCTGGGCGCCGACGATCGTCAAGAGCGCCGCGGCGATCGTCGTGTGGATGTACCACTCGCGGCCGAAGAGGGAGACGCCCGAGAGCGAGAGCGCCATCCCCAGCAGGCCGAGGGCGAGCATCGCCATCCCCGGCACCATGAACAGCGCCGTCGGGCTGTTGACCAGCAGCAGCTTGAGGTGGCGCCAGCCGTCGCTGAAGGAGGAGAGCTTCGATTCGCCCGCGCGCGGGCTGTAGTCGATGTCGAACTCGGCGATCTTCAGCTCCTCCTTGACCGCGCGCACGACCATCTCCGAGGCGAACTCCATCCCGGTCGAGCGCAGCCGCAGGCGCGGCAGGGCGTCGCGGCGCAGGGCGCGCATGCCGCAGTGGGCGTCGTGCACGCCGGAGCGGTAGAGCAGGTTGAGGAAGCCGCTCAGCACCGGGTTGCCGATGTAGCGGTGCAGCCAGGGCATCGCCCCGGGCAGGATGTTGTTCATGCGGTTGCCGATCACCATCTCGGCACCCTTTTCGAGCTCTTCGACGAAGCGGGGGATCTCGGCGAAGTCGTAGGTCTGGTCGGCGTCGGCGGTGACGATGTAACGGCCGCGCGCGGCGGCGAAGCCGGCCAGGTAGGCGCTGCCGTAGCCGCGGCGGGCCTCGTGGACGACGCGGGCGCCGGCCCGCTCGGCGAGCTCGCCGCTGCCGTCTTCGGAGGCGTTGTCGGCGACGACGACCTCGCCCGAGAGGCCGCTCTCGTCGAGCACGCGGCGGGCCGAGCGCACGCACTCCTCGATGCTCTCGGCCTCGTTCAGGCAGGGGATGACGACCGAGACCAGGGGCTCCGCCGAGGGGTCGCCGTCGACCGCCCGCCCCGCCGGCGACTCGATGCCGCTCTCCATGTGACGAGAATACCGCCGATGCGGCGGCTCCCAGCCCACCTCGGCCTCAACCTGGTCTACCTCGTGCCGGGCGAGACCGGCGGGACCGAGGCCTACGCGCGCGAGTTCATCCCGGCGCTGCTGGCGGAGCGGCCCGAGCTGCGGATCACCGCCTTCGTCAACCGCGAGGCGGCGGAGACGGGCGGCGGCCCGTGGGGCGAGCTGGTCCCGGCGGTGACCGTGCCGGTGCGGGCGCGGCGGCGGGCCGAGTGGGTAGCCGGCGAGCAGCTGCTGCTGCCGCGCTTGGCGGCGCGGGCCGGAATCGACCTGATGCACAGCCTCGCCAACACCTCGCCGGCGCGGGGGCGGTACCGGCGCGTCGTCACCGTGCACGACCTGATCCACCGCATCCACCCCGAGGCGCACTTCGGCGTGGCGGCGCAGGCGATGGGGCTGCTGGTGCGGCTGGCGGTGGCGCGGGCGGACCGGGTGATCGCGCCATCGACCAGCTCGCGCGACGACCTGGTCCGCCTGCTCGGCACGCCGGCGCAGAAGGTCGACGTGGTGCTGCAGGGTCACGGGGACCCGCCGGCGACGGCGGGCGACGCGGGCGCGACGCGGGCGCGGCTGGAGCTGGGCGAGCGGCCGGTCGTCCTCTCGCTCTCGGCGATGCGGCCGCACAAGAACCTGGCGCGGCTGCTCGAGGCGCTGGCGACGATCCCGGCCGAGCGACGGCCGCTGCTGGTCCTGCCCGGCTACGCGACCGGCCACGGCGAGGAGCTGCGCCGGCTTGCCGCGGAGCTGGGGATCGAGGGTGACGTGCGCTTCCCGGGCTGGGTCTCGGCCGAGGACCTCGAGGGCCTCTACGCCGCCGCCTCGGTCTTCGTCTTCCCCTCCCTGTACGAGGGCTTCGGCGCGCCGGTGCTGGAGGCGATGGCGCGGGGCGTGCCGGTGGCCTGCTCGCCGCGCGGATCGCTGGCCGAGGTGGCGGGCGACGCGGCGCGGTTCTTCGACCCCGAGCGCCCGGCGGAGATCGCGGCGGCGATCGAGGCGCTGCTCGCCGACCCGGCCGAGGCCGAGCGCCTGCGGGCCGCCGGGCGGGAGCAGGCGGAGCGCTTCACCTGGGCGAAGACGGCGCGAGGGACGCTGGCGGCCTACGAACGCGCTCTCTCGGTGCCCGAACCCGCCCTCCCCGTGCCGTAGGTTTGCGGCGACGATGCGGATCGCGCTGGTCTACGACTGCCTGTACCCGCACACGGTCGGCGGCGCCGAGCGCTGGTACCGCAACCTCGGCGAGCGGTTGGCGCGCGAGCACGAGGTCACCTACGTGACCCGGCGCCAGTGGGGCGCCGAGGGCCCGGGGACGCCCTTCGCGACGATCGCGGTGGCGCCCGGCGGCGACCTCTACACGCGCTCGGGGCGGCGGAGGATCGGCCCGCCGCTGCGCTTCGGCTGGGGCGTCTTCTGGCATCTGCTGCGCCACGGGCGGCGCTACGACGCCGTCCACACCGCCTCCTTCCCCTACTTCTCGGTGCTCGCGGCGGCGGCGGCGCTGCGCCTGCGGCGCTCGCGGGCGGTGCTGGTGATCGATTGGCACGAGCTATGGACCCGCGAGTACTGGCGCTCCTACCTGGGGCCCGTGGCGGGACGGATCGGCCACGCCGTGCAGGCGCTCTGCCTGCGCCTCGCCGAGCGCAGCTTCTGCTTCTCGCGTGGGGTCGAGCGGCGACTGCCCGCGGCCGGCCGCGGGGCGCCGATCGTGCGGCTGACCGGCGAGTACGCCGGGCCGCGACCCGGGGGCGCGGCGCCCCGTTCGGAGGCCCCGGCGACGCCGCTCGTCGTCTTCGCGGGACGGCACATCCCGGAGAAGCACGTGACCGCGATCCCGGCGGCGGTGGCGGCTGCGCGGCGCGAGCTGCCGGAGCTGCGCTGCGCGATCCTCGGCGACGGGCCGGAGACGGACGCGGTGCGGGCGGCGGTGACCGAGCTGGGGCTGGACGGCGCGGTCGAGGTGCGCGGCCGGGTCGAGGGCGCCGAGGTCGAGCACACGATCGCCGCCGCCTCCTGCCTGCTCCACCCCTCCGAGCGCGAGGGCTACGGCCTTGTCGTGGTCGAGGCGGCCTACCTGGGCACGCCGGCGATCGTCGTCGCCGGCAGCGAGAACGCGGCGACCGAGCTGGTCGAGGACGGCGTCAACGGCTTCGTCGCCGCTTCGCGCGAGCCAGCTGAGCTGGCGCGGGCGATCCTCGCCGCGGTGCGGGGCGGCGCCGGGCTGCGCCGCTCGACCCGCGAGTGGTACGAGCGCAACCGCGAGGCGCTCTCGATCGAGAGCTCGCTGGAGCTGGTCGAGGCCTCCTATCCGACCGCCGGGGCGTCCCCATAGAACGTCTGCATCCCGCTCCCGACGGCATCGCTGAGGTACTCGCTCCAGACGGGGGGCATGTCCGTCTTGCGGGCGAGGACGATCGTCGTGTGGCCGGCTCCGCGCCAGAGCGCCGAGAGCGGCCGGCTCCACGGCGAGAGCAGCGGGTAGAAGCCGGCGGCGCGGCGGCGCTCGATCGCGAAGGCGCCGCCTCGCTCGACGAACTCGCAGAACTCGCGAAACGCGTAGCCCCGCACGTGCGGGCCGAAGACCCGGATCGAGGTCGGCTGGCGGCCCAGCGCCAGCAGCACCCGGTTGTGGAAGGCGGCCAGGTTGGGCACCGAGAGGATCGCATGACCTCCGGGACGGAGGACCCGGTGGATCTCGCCGATCGGCAGCCAGACGTTCTTCAGGTGCTCGAGCACCTGGTTGCAGACGACGACGTCGACGCTGCCGTCCGCCCATGGGAAGCGCTCGGTTTCCAGGTCGATGCGCGCCACCTCGAGGCCGCGCTCCTCCGCGCGGCGCGCCTGCTCCTCGTAAACCTCGACGCCGAGCAGCCGCTGCGTCCGCATCGCTTCCCCCCAGCGGCGACTGGACTCGCCGTCCCAGCAGCCGACGTCGAGCAGCACCGGCTCGCCCGTGCCGGGGGCGATCCCGCGCAGGAGGCCCTCGATCTTGTCCTGGACCTCGTCGAGGACCCGGGAGCAGGGCTCGCAGTGAGGAGCCGGGGAGCTCTCGGCGGCGTCGGCCCTCGTCGTCATCGAGGCGAAACTGTAGTCGGGCGGCAATGGTGATCGCCGCACAGCTCCGCCGCGTGGTCGGCTCGGTCTGGTTCCGAGCGCTCGTCACGATCTTGCTGCTCGGCCTGATCGCGACGCTGGTCGACTGGTCCGCCGCCGCGGACCAACTCGACGAAGGCTCATGGGTGCTGTTCGCCGCGGCCGTGGCGATGCTCTTCGTCTCCCAGGTCATCGCGGGGTTGCGCTGGCGCCTGCTCCTGCGCGGCGCCGGCCTGGAGCGTCCTCTGCCGACCACGATCCGCGCCTACCTGGTCGGCACCTTCGCCAACAACTTCCTGCCCACTTCCTTCGGCGGCGACTTCGCTCGGGCCTGGCTGCTGGCCAAACCGGGGCCGCCGCTCGTCCGCGCCCTGCTCTCGGTCGTGGTCGACCGCTTCATGGCGTTCTGGTGCCTGGTCGCGATCGCGTGGATCGCCTTGGCCGTCGACCCGAGCGCCGTCCCCGGCTCGCTCGCGCTGGGATTGCTCGGGGTGACGGTCGCCGGGCTGGCGGCCTCGGCGCTGCTGCTGCGCACCGCCATGCACCGCGGCGACTGGCTGGCACGGCGGCTGCCGGAGCGGGTGCTCGGCTGGGCGCGCGAGACGCGCGAGACCCTCCACCTCTATCGCCGCCGGCCGCGGATCTTGGTCCTGGCGACGCTGCTGGGGCTGGCTTTCCAGGGGATTGCCGTGGTCACGCTCCGGGTGATCGCCGAGTCGATCGGCATCGAGGTCCCTCTGGCGCTGCTCGCCGTCGTCGCGCCCCTGGGCCTGGTCATCACGCTGATACCGATCTCGATCGCCGGCTTCGGCGTGCGCGAGGGAGGGATGGTGCTGCTGCTGGGAGAGGCCGGCTACGACGCGACCGAAGCGACGCTCCTCACCCTGGTCGGCCTCGCCGCGCTGATCGTCTCCAGCCTGCCGGGCGCGATCGCGATGCTCGCCGGCCCGGCGTTCCCCAGCCGCGACGAGCTGGAGACCGCCGAGGAGGCGTTGCGCGCCGGCGAGCTTGATGAGGGCACGGAGGACATGGCTATGGGGCATCGCCCGGAGCGGGAGTCGGGTCCCTGAGCACCAGGCCTCGTTCCTCGGCTTCGTCGGACGGCACGAGGGCATTGGAGCGGCGCAGTTGGTCCACGGCCTGCGGCATCGTCGACCAATCGACGAGCGACGCCCAGTGCTGGGCGCGGCCCGCCATCCGCAGCAGCGGCTCGGGATTGCTCTGGCGGCTCATCGCGCGCAGGGCGCCGAGGTAGTCGGCCCGGTAGCAGAGGGGGATGAGGATCCGGCACTGGCCCGCGGCGCTCAGCTCGGCGTTGAGAAGGGCGCGGGAGACGCGGCCGTTGCCGTCGGCGAAAGGGTGGGCCTCGCTGACCGCGAACATCGCGAATACCGCCCGGGAGAAGCCGGCGGGCAACGTCTCGTAGAAGCGCCAAGCCTCGTTCAGAGTGCCGGGGACGAGGTCGGGAGCGACGAAGCTAGTGGCACCGGCCCTGTTGGCACGCTGCTTCCACTCGCCCGGGGCTTTCTCCGGACGTTCCTCGAGGATGCGGCGGTTCAGCGTTCTGAGCAGCTCGGCGAAGTCGTCGGCGTCGGTGGGGACCCGGGTACGCAGCTCGCGATCGGTGACGACGCCGAAGGTTCCGAGGATGTCGTGGGCGTCCGCGGGCCGCTCGGCCGGGATCGCGCCGCGGAAGACGATCTCCTCCGCCTCCTCGACCTCGAACTCGGTGCCCTCGATGAAGTTGGAGAAGTAGGCCTCGAAGAAAGCGAAGACGCGCTCCGGGTCGGCGGGCTCGGGGCGCAGCGTCGCGACGTGGCCGGCGAGGGCACCGTGCAGCCGCTCGAACAGCCCGACCCGCATCGCGTCAAACGGCTGCCGACTTCCCCTCGCCGAGCCTGACTCCGTTACCAGGCGGGTTTCGCCGGTTCCGAGCAGTGCGGAGATCAGATCGTCGAGCCGGCGCTGCTCCGCCTTGGCGGAGAGCGCCGGGGCGATCTCGCGGGCCTCGTCCCTGATTCGCAGCAGGTCCTCCTCGCCGCGGTTGCGGGCGATCCGCTCCAGCCATTCCTCCAGCTCGGCGGCAGTGAGAGTCCTGGCGATGCCGGCGCGGGCACGGGATGGGCGCATGTTCTCCAGAGCGGTACGCGCCTCGCCGCTCCGGTGGAGGCTGCCGAACCGCATGTCGCCCTGGATCGGGCCCGGGCCGGCGGACGGCTTGAGGGCAAGGCCTGGAAGCCGCACGGCATTGGGGTGCGCCGGCTTCCGGCCAGAGTCGAGGAAGAGCGAGCCGTCGGAGGCGGGCCTGGCGTCCACGGCCGAGCGGCCGACCAGCACGGCGCCCGGGAAGTAGAGAGCCGCGACGTCCATCCAGCGGCGCCGCAGCAGCTGCTCGGGCGGCTCGTCGAGGTTCCAGGTGTAGAGGCCGCGTGCGAGGCGGCGCAGCTCACCGCGGCGCATGGCGCGACCCGCCGCATCGGCGTCGGCTGGTCGGAAGATCTCCGGTTCGTCCGAGAAGCCCTGCTTAACGTCCGCCACGACTGCCTTTCGTCAGGGTTCTCCCGTTTAAGGGCGAGAAAAAGACGATAACCGGTATTTAAGACGGTTCGAACTTGTAGCCGACGCCGCGCACGGTGAGGACGAGCTCGGGGTTCTGGGGGTCGCGCTCGACCTTCTGGCGGAGGTTGGAGATGTGGACGTCGCAGGCGCGCTCGTCGCCGTCGAACTCGGTCTGCCAGAGCTCCTCCATGATCTGGCGGCGGGGGAAGACCTCGCCGGCGCGGCCGACCAGGAGGCGCAGCAGCTGGAACTCGGAGCGGGTCAGGTTGACCGGCTCGCTGCGCACGGTGGCGACGTGGCGGACGAGGTCGATCGCGACCGGGCCGCTTTCGACTTTGACCGCCTGGGAGAGCGGCGCGCGGTCGAGTTCGCGGCGGCGCAGCTGGGCGCGCACGCGGCCGAGCAGCTCGCGCACCGAGAAGGGCTTGGTGACGTAGTCGTCGGCGCCGACCTCGAGCCCGACGACCTTGTCGACCTCTGCGTCCTTGGCGGTGAGCAGGATGATCGGCACGGCGCTGCGCGAGCGCACGTCGCGGCAGATGTCGAGCCCGCTCTGCCCCGGCATCATGATGTCGAGGATGATCAGGTCGTAGGGGATGCCGTCGCCGACCATCCTTGTCGCCTCCTCGCCGTCGGCGGCGGCGCTCACCTCGAAGCCCTCCTGGGCGAGCGCGTAGCCGACCGAGTCGCGCACCGAGGGCTCGTCGTCGGCGATCAGGATGCGTCCGCTGCTCATCGCGGTCCCCCTCCTCGATGTGGCCGCCCGCGCCTCATGCGACCGGGGTGCGGGTCGGTTGCGCCGCCGGGAGGCGGACCCAGAAGGTGCTGCCCTGGCCCTCGACCGAGTGGGCGCCGATCTCGCCGCCCATCACGCTGACCATGCGGCGGGCGATCGCCAGGCCGAGGCCGAAGCCCTCCTGCACGCGCGACTCGTCGCGGCGGTAGAAGCGCTCGAATACGCGCTCGATCTCCGCCTCTGGAATCCCCGGCCCAGTGTCGATCACCTCCAGAACCACCTCTTTCTCGCCGTCGTGGCGGCCGCGTACGGTAACGCGCCCGGGCAGCGGCGTGTGCTTGAAGGCGTTGGTCAGCAAGCCGATCATCACCTGGCGCAGCAGCGTGGGGTCGCCCGTGGCGTGGAGGTCGGGCTCGACCTCGGTGCCGAGCTCGATGTGGCTCGGGGTGTCCACCGCCTCGACCGTGTCGCGGATCGCGGCGGCGACGTCGACGTCCTCACTCTCCCCCGCGCCGAGCGACTCGACCCGGGCGAGGGTGAGCAGCGAGCGGGTCAGCCGGTTCATCCGCTCGGCGTCCTCGGCGAGCCGGCCGAGGAAGTGGTCGAGCGCTTTGGGGTCGTCCTTGGCGCCCTCCTGGAGGACCTCGATCGCGCTGGAGATGCCGGCCAGCGGGTTGCGCAGCTCGTGCGCCGCGTTGGAGATGAAGTCGGCTTCGGCCAGCTCGCGGCGCATCTCGTCGGTGCGATCGCGGGCGACGACGAGGACGGCGCGCTCCTTGGGCAGCGAGCGGGCGCTCATCGCGTAGGCGCGGTCGCCGATGCGCAGCGCCGGGTGGGCGGCGAAGCCGAGGTCGGCGGCGCGCTTGAGGTGCGGCTGGATCGAGTCGGGCGGCCGGCCGAGCGGGTCGAGCAGCTTGCTCGCGGCGCGGTTGGAGAAGCGCACGGTGCCGTCGTCGTCGACGACGATCACCGCGTCGGTGAGGCCGTCGAAGATCGCCTGCAGCTTGTCGCGGTCGGCGGTGAGCACGCCGACGCTCTCCTTCAGCGAGGCGCGCATCGAGTCGAGCGCGCGGGAGAGGTCGCCGATCTCGTCGCGGCCGCCGGCTTCGAGCGAGACGTCGAAGTCGCCCGCGGCGAGCTCGCCCGCGGCGCGGGAGATGCGGGTGACCCGGTGCGAGGTGCCGACGGCGATCAGGAAGCCGGCCAGGGTGCCGAGCGCGATCGCGCCGAGCACGGCGCGCGGCCGGTCGCCGAAGAGGTAGACGACCCCGGCGGTGAGCAGGGTGACGGCGACGAAGGCGCCGACCAGCCAGAGCCTGAGGCCAATCCGTTTCATGAAGAGGTACTAACACAACGCCCGCCCAGACGTCCGGGCGCATCCGACGTTGACCACCCCAGAGTGGGGTAAATGTCGGATGGGCGGAGGCGGGGGGCGCGCGTGGCAGAATCGGCGCAGTGAGGACCCTGGTGTTCATCCCGGCCTGGAACGAGGCCGACTCGGTCGCGGCGGTGATCTCCGGCGTGCGCGAGCGCCTGCCCGAGGTCGACGTGCTCGTCGTCGACGACGGCTCGCTCGACGCGACCGCGAAGCGGGCGACCGAGGCGGGGGCGACGGTCGCCTCGCTGCCCTTCAACCAGGGGCTGGGGGCGGCGTTGCAGACGGGCTACCTCTACGCGCTGCGCGAGGGCTACGACTTCTGTGCCCACCTCGACGCCGACGGCCAGCACCCGCCCGCCGAGGTGGCGCGCCTGCTGGAAGAGGTGCGCGCGGGCCGGGCCGACCTGGTGATCGGGTCGCGCTACCGCGAGGCGGGCGGCGACGCGAGCACGAGCGAGGCCGACGGCGAGGACTACCAACCGACGCTCTCGCGGCGGATCGGCACCAGCGTCTTCCGCTTCTTCCTCACCCTGGCGACGCGGCAGCGCTTCACCGACACGACCAGCGGCATGCGGGCGGCGAACCGGCGGGTGATGGAGCTGTTCAGCGAGAACTACTCGCCCGACTTCGCCGAGATCGAGTCGCTGCAGCTGGCGGTGCGCCAGGGGCTGCGGGTCGAGGAGGTGCCGGTGCGGATGCTCGAGCGGGCCGGCGGCACCTCCTTCCTGACGCCGCTGCGCTCGGCCTTCTTCATCTTCAAGGGGATGATCGTGCTGCTGGTCGGCCAGTTCCGGCCGCGGCGCGAGGCGCCGGGGGCCGAGCGATGAACCCGACGCTGCTCGCGGTCGCACAGGGGGGACCCTCAGTCCACCTCACCTCGCAGACGCGGATCCTCGCCGCGGCGATCGCGATCGCCTTCATGGTCTTCATCCTCGAGCTGATCCGGCGCGACCGCCTGCAGGAGCGCTACAGCGTGATCTGGTTCGTCGCCGGCCTCGGCATGCTCGCGGGCGCCGCCTTCCCCGGCCTGCTCGAAGTCGTCGCCGACCTGATGGGAGTGCGCAACACCAACGTCGCCCTCTTCTCGATCCTGATCCTGCTGCTGCTCGGCCTGGCGCTCAACTTCAGCGTGATCATGTCCCGCCAGGCCGCCCAGATAACCCGCCTCGCCCAGGAGCGCGCGCTGGAGCAAGCGCGCGAGCAGGCGCGCTCAGGTGAGAACGGCGGCGAGGCGGAACGAGAGCGCCTCCAGGGCTAGCTCCTCGGAGACGTTGAGGTCTAGGCGGCGGCGGGTGTCCTGGACCTGCTCGGCGGCGCGGCGGGGGGTCGCGGGGTCGAGGCCCGCGGCTTGCGCTTGGAGCCGGGCGAGGCGGTCGCGGTTGTAGGCGACGTCGGCAGCGCCGGAGGCGACCGCGGCGAGGTCGCGGAACCAGGCGGCGGCAAGGGAGAGGCCGAGGTCGAGCAGCTCGGTGCGGCGGCGGCGGCCGGCGCGCTTGGCGGCGTCGGCGATGTCGCGGGCGGAGCGTTTGACGCCCGCCTCCTTGTCGGCCTCGAGGGCCTCGCGGGCGGCGGCTTCGGCGTCGTCGCCGGCAGCCTCGGCGCTCTTCAGCATCGCCCGCCAGGACGCCTCGGCGTCGCCGTCGCCGAGCGCCGCGCCTGCAAGGCCCTCGGCCTCTGCGCGCAGCTTGCGGCCGGTCTCGTCGAGCAGCAGGTGGGCGAGCTCGATGTCGCCGGCGGAGAGGCGCGCGGCGGCGGCGATCTCCTCGCGATCTCCCCCCTCCTCCCGCAGCGCGGCCTCGACCGCCTCGGGCGGCAGCGGTGCGAAGTCGACCGCCCGGCAGCGCGAGGCGATCGTCTCCAGCAGGGCGGCCGGTTCGGAGGTGAGCAGGATCAGGTGGACGAACTGGGGCGGCTCCTCGAGCGTCTTCAGCAGCGCGTTCTGGCTCTCGTCGCGCATCGCCTCGGCGGCCTCGATCACGAAGACGCGCTTACCGCCTTCGTACGGCCGGAAGGCGGCGGCGCGGATCACCCGTTCGCGCACCTCCTCGACCATGTGCTGCGCGCCCTTCGGCGCCAGCCAGACGAGGTCCGGGTGCGGCGAGGGATCGAGCAGGGCGCGGCGGCGCGCGTCGTCCGGGTCCTCGGCCGCCCCCGCGAGGATCTCCGCCGCAAACGCCCGTGCCGCCGCCCGCTTGCCCGCGCCTCGCGGGCCCCTGAAGAGATACGCATGCGTGGGTCCCGCCTCCAACGCTGCGCTCAACGCGACCTGCGCGCGCGGCTGTTGCTCAGTCGTTCGTTGAAGGATTTGGGGGGCTATAGGGCACACAATCACTCATCGAGCCCGAGCGACGGCCTCCATCACCCGCTTGTGGACCTCCTCGACGCTCCCCTCGGCGTCGATCGTCGCGACACGGTCCGAGGCGATCTGGGCGATCTCGTCGTAGGCCTCGGCGACGGCGCGCTGCAGCTCCAGCCCCTCCGCCTCGAAGCGGTCGTCGCCCTCGGCCCGGGCCAGGCCCTTCTCCGGGTCGATCCGCAGGTACAGGGTCAGATCGGGCCAGAGGCCGTCGATCGCCGTGTCGACCAGCGAGAGCACGTGGCTGGTGCCGAGCCCTCGCGCTCCCCCCTGGTAGGCGACGCTGGAGTCGGCGAAGCGGTCGGCGACGACGTCGCGGCCTGCCTCCACGGCGGGACGGATCACGCGGGTGACCAGGTCGGCGCGGGCGGCCGAGAAGAGCAGCAGCTCGGCGAAGGGGTCGATCTCCAGCGCCGGATCGGCGAGCAGATCGCGGATCCGCTCGGCGGCGTCGGTCCCGCCGGGCTCGCGGATCTGCAGAGTCTCGTGCCCAAGCGCCGCCGCGAGCAGGCCGGCCTGGGTGCTCTTGCCAGACCCGTCGACACCCTCGAGCGAGATGAACAACGCCCCGAGCCTCAGCCTTTGGCCGCTGCTTTGGCCCTTTTCCGCTTGCGAGTCGCGGTGGAGGATTTGTCCGGCGGCGCCTTTTCTTCCATCTCCTTCTTCGCCGCTTTCGCCGCTTCGCGCTCGGCGCGGCGCTTCTTCATCTCCTGCATCGACTCGCAGTCGTCGTTGAGGCAGAGGTTCCAAGGGCGGCCGCGGAAGGGGACGACTTTGAGCCGCGGCGTCTCGCCGCAGACCGAGCAGCGGTCTTCGAGCTTGAAGACGTCGCCGCGCTGCGGCAGCGGGAAGGTCTGGTCGCAGGACTCGGGATCGTCGAGGGTCCACCCACTGCATCCCACAAACCTTTTTCCTGACTTTTTCGCCCGGATGATGCGCAGCATGTGGGGCGAGCCGTCCTCCTTCTTGCGCCCGGCCTCCTCGCAGACTTTGCACGGTCCGAGGATGCGGTCCTCGTCCATCCCTTTCCAGATCACTTTGGCGAGGTCCTCGCGGCTGCCGTCGATCTCGGTCCAGGTCTTGTGCAGGAGGTCGCGGCTCTCGCCGACCACTTCGCCCTTGCTCATCTCTCCGGCGGCGATCCGGTCCATCTCCGCCTCGAGCTGGGCGGTCATCTCCGGGGTCGCCATCGCCGGCACGTAGCTCTTGAACGCCTCATATAGGGCGATCCCGGTCTCCGAGGGGACGGGGGGGTTGCTGTAGACGTAGCCGCGGTCGAAGAGCTTCTGGATGATGTCGGCGCGGGTGGCTTTGGTGCCGAGGCCGCGCTCCTCCATCATCTCGATCAGCTTGGCCTGCGAGATCCGCGAGGGCGGCTGGGTCTCCTTGTCGACCAGCCATGGCTCGCCGTCGAGCTCGAGGGTCTGCCCCTCCTGCAGGGCCGGGATCTCCTCGTCGGCGGAGCGGGCGTAGGTGTAGATCGCCGCGTAGCCGGGGTCGACGACGACCGAGCCGCGCACGAAGTAGGTCTCCGAGCCGGCCTCGATGTCGGCCCGGGTCGACTCGGTGATCATCGGCGGGCTGAAGGTGGCGAGGAAGCGGCGCACGACCAGTTCGTAGACGCGCTTCTTGGGGCCCTCGAGGGCGCCGGGATGGATCGCCTGGGTCGGATAGATCGGCGGGTGGTCGGTGGTCTCTTTTTTGCCCCGGGTCGGTTTCAGCTCGCCGTCGAGCAGGCCGGCGGCGGCGGAGAACTCGTTCACGCGGACCAGCGAGGAGACCAGCTCGCGCACCGGCAGCGAGGCCGGGTAGACCGTGTTGTCGGTGCGCGGGTAGGAGATGAAGCCGTCCATGTAGAGGTCCTCGGCGATCCGCATCGCGCTGGCGGGGGTGATGCCGAGGCGGCTGGAGGCGTCGGTGCTGAAGGCGGTCGTGTTGTAGGGGGTCGGCGGCTTGCGCGTGTTCTTGCGCGCCGTCACCGACTTCACCATGCCCGGGCTCGAGGTGCCCGCCAGGGCGGCGTCGGCCTCCGCCTTCTCCCAGAATTTGTCGGTCGCGTGGTGCGCCTCGAAGCTGCCGTCGGCGTGCTGGAACTTGGCGAACAGCTCCCAGAACGGCTTGGCGACGTGGGCGCGGCGCTCCATCTCGCGCTCGACGATCAGGCCCAGGGTGGGACTCTGCACGCGGCCGACCGAGAGGAAGTTGGAGCCGAAGCGGCGGCTGGCGAGCGAGACGGCGCGGGTCAGCGTCGCGCCCCAAAGAAGGTCGATGTCCTGGCGGGCGGCGCCGGCGTTGGCGAGCGGGTAGGAGAGCGTGTCGAGCTCGCCGAAGGCGCGCTCGATCTCTTCCTTGGTCAGCGCCGAGTAGCGGGCGCGCTGGATCCGCAGCGTGCCGGCGTCGGCTTCCTCGCGCGTGCCGAGGCTCGGGTTGGCGTCGAGCATCTCCTCCAGCGCCTCGAGCCCGATCAGCTCGCCCTCGCGGTCGAAGTCGGTCGCGATCACCAGCTCGTCGGCGCCTTTGGCCACTTTGCGGATCGCTTTGACGACGTTTTTGTCGGTCGGCTCCTTGATCAGCTGGGCGTCGATCAGGTCGTGCAGGTCGGTCTTCTGCCAGTTCGAGTAGCCCTCGGGGAAGGCAGGGCCGAGCACGTGGCCCTTGAGCCCGATCGTCATCTGCTCGGTGCCGTTCTCGTCGGTCCAGGTGTAGAAGGGGACTTTGTAGCTTTTGTCCGCCTTCGCCTCGCCGCGGCCGAGGATGTCGGCGATCTTCTTGGCGCTGTTGTTCTTCTCGGTGACTATCAGCCTCATGGGGCGGCGAGGGTAGCAGGGGCGTTCGGCCGTACCGCCCCGGCTCCCCTCCGCCGATCCTTCTAGGATCGGCGCGCTAATGAAGGCTCTGGTCACCGGCGGCGCCGGCTTCATCGGCTCGAACCTGGTCGACGCGCTGCTGGCGCGCGGCGACGAGGTGACCGTGGTCGACGACCTCTCGACGGGACGGCGCGAGAACCTCGACGGCGCCCTCGCCGCGGGCGCCGAGCTGGCCGAGCTCGACATCCGCGAGGCCGCGAAGCTGGCCGAGCTGGTCGCGGCGGCGCAGCCCGAGATCGTCTTCCACCTGGCGGCGCAGATCGACGTGCGCAAGTCGCTCGAGGACCCCGCCTTCGACGCCGCTGTCAACGTCGGCGGCACCGCCAACCTGCTGGAGGCGATGCACGCGGCGGGCTCGCGGCGGATCGTCTTCGTCTCCACCGGCGGCGCGATCTACGGCGAGGGCGAGGGCAAGCAGCTGCCGCTCGCCGAGGACGCGCCGATCGAACCCTTTTCCGCCTACGGCCAGAGCAAGTTCGCCGCCGAGGGCTACCTGGCGCTCTACGAGAGGCTCTACGGCCTCTCCGGGGTGAGCCTGCGGCTGGGCAACGTCTACGGCCCGCGCCAGGACCCGCTCGGCGAGGCGGGCGTGATCGCGATCTTCTGCGGGCGGCTGCGGACCGGCGAGCGGCCGACCGTGTTCGGCGACGGCAAGCAGACCCGCGACTACATATATGTAGGCGACGTGGTCGCCGCGGCGCTGGCCGCGGCCGAGTCGGCGGCGAGCGGTCCGATCAACGTCGGCACCGGAATCGAGACCGACGTGCTCGAGCTGGCCCGGCGGCTGGCCGAGATCGACGGCGTCGAAAGCTTCGAGCCCGAGCTCGCCCCGGCCCGGCCCGGCGAGGTGCAGCGGATCGCGCTCGACGCGAGCCGCGCCGAGCGCGAGCTGGGCTGGCGGGCGGAGACGAGCCTCGCCGAGGGCCTGCGCCTCACCCTCGACTCGCTTTAGATAAGACCTTCCGCTGTTACTTATGCGCCTATAGGGCACATAAATCACAGCGGAAGCCGATCACTAGTCTTCGTCCCATGCCCGCCCAGGCCTACGCCGGCAAGGAGTGCGTCTGCCAGCTCCGCAAGGGGATCTGCGACCAGTCGTGCGTGCGCGACATGCTCGAGACCCCCTTCTACATCGCCTGCCTGAAGCTGAAGGGACGGCGCTGCCTGGTGGTCGGCGGCGGCGACATCGGCCTCGAGAAGGTCGAGGGGCTGCTCGCCTGCGACGCCGACGTGACCCTGATCGCGCCGGTCGCCCATCCCGAGCTGGAGTCGCTGGCGGCGGAGGGGTCGATCGAGTGGGAGAAGCGCGCCTACGCAGGCGCCGCCGACCTCGAGGGCGCCTTCATGGTGATCGCCGCGACCGACGACAGCGAGGTCAACATCGGCGTCTTCGACGACGCCGAGCAGCGGGCGATGCTGGTCAACGTCGTCGACGTGCCGCCGCTCTGCAACTTCATCCTGCCGGCGATCGTCCGCACCGGCCCGCTGGCGATCGCGATCTCGACCGCCGGCGCCTCCCCCGCCCTGGCGAAGCGGATGAAGCGCGAGGTCGCCGAGCTGTTCGGCGAGGAGTACGCGCGCCTGGCGGTGGTCCTCAACGACGCCCGCGGCTGGGCCAAGGGGACGCTGCCGACCTACCAGGACCGCAAGGAGTTCTTCGAGGGGATCGTCAACGGCGAGCCTGATCCGGTCGAGCTTTTGCGGGCCGGGCGCGAGCCCGAGGTTCTCACGTTGATCGAGAGCGCCAAAGAGCGCGCCGCCTCGGCGTTGGCGTAGACGGGGGTGGGTATCCCCCTGTGGGAACCCGCATTGAAACGGCCTTTTGGGTTCTTACCGGGGAGGGCTCACAAGTTCCGCCAGGGGGATACCCACCCCCTCCCCCGTCAGGAGGCAGGGAGCGCGAAGAAGGCGATAGCTGCGAAGTGGGCCGCTGCGGCGGCGATTACTAGGGCGTGGAAGACCTCGTGGTAGCCGAAGACGCGGGGGTTGGGGTTGGGGCGCTGGGTGGCGTAGACGACGGCGCCGGCGGTGTAGAGGAGGCCGCCGGCGGCGACGAGGAGGGTGCCGGCGACACCGATCTCGCCCCACATCCCCGGGAAGGCGACCGCGGCGACCCAGCCGAGCGACATGTAGATCAGCGCCGCGACCCACTTCGGGTGCTCGATCCAGATCATCTCGACCACGGCGCCGGCGATCGCCCCGGCCCAGACGGCGACCAGGATCGCGTCGGCGAGAGCGCCGTCGAGGACGAGCAGGGCGAAGGGCGTGTAGGTGCCGGCGATGAGGAAGAAGATCATGCTGTGGTCGAGGCGGCGCATCCAGCGGCGCACGTCGGGGCGCTTCCAGTTGACTCGGTGGTAGAGGGCGCTGGTGCCGAGCAGGGCGGAGAGGCTGACGGCGTAGATCGCCACGGCGAGCGTCGCCGTCGGCGTCTCCGCGGCGACGATCAGCGCCCCGCCGAGCAGCAGCGAGGCGAAGAAGGCCCACTCGTGCGAGACGCCGCGCAACCTCGGCTTGACCGCCGCGATCGCCTCCGATGCAACTTCCTTAGCGGTGTCGGCTCGTTCGCCAGCCTTTTCGCGCATTTCCCGAGCCCGTTCAACCAAGACACGTAGAGGGTACTTATGGCTTCGCGCGATTGTTTACGCAGTTTGCGTCCGACACTTGTGCTAGCGCGATTTTTCTTCCCACTTGCAGGACTTTTTGCGTTAGAAAAAAGGCGTCCGACGGCGGCGAAAGGATGGGTCGCTCGACCGGAAATGTGAGGAGAGGACAATCAATGGCTAACACGTCTATGGCACAACCGACGACCAAAGGCTTGGCCATCGAACGCCGTTTCTCCTCGCCGGGGACCCACCCGTTCGACGAGATCGAGTGGGAGATCCGCGACGCGGTGATCGGCGATCCGGAGGCGCCGGCCTTCGAGCAGCGCGGGGTCGAGTTCCCGAAGAGTTGGTCGCAGAACGCGACCAACATCGTCGCCCAGAAGTACTTCCGCGGGCAGATGGGGTCAGAGCAGCGCGAGAGCTCGGTCAAACAGATGATCGGCCGCGTCGCGGGGACGATCTCGGGCTGGGGGCGCGAGGGCGGCTACTTCGCCACCGACGAGGACGCCGAGGCCTTCGAGGCCGAGCTGACCTCGATCCTGCTCAACCAGAAGGCGGCCTTCAACTCTCCCGTCTGGTTCAACGTCGGCTTCGAGGAGCGCCCGCAGTGCAGCGCTTGCTTCATCCTCAGCGTCGACGACTCGATGGAGTCGATCCTCGACTGGAACACCAAGGAGGGGATGATCTTCCGCGGCGGGTCGGGATCGGGGATCAACCTCTCCAACATCAGGGGCTCGGTCGAGCCACTCTCCAAGGGCGGCCTCGCCTCCGGCCCGGTCAGCTTCATGCGCGGCGCCGACGCCTGGGCCGGGACGATCAAGTCCGGCGGCAAGACGCGCCGGGCGGCGAAGATGGTCGTCCTCGACGTCGACCACCCCGACGTCGAGCACTTCATCTGGTGCAAGGCCAAAGAGGAGGAGAAGGCGGGGGCGCTGCGCGACGCCGGCTTCGACATGTCGATCGACGGCGAGGGCTTCACCTCGATCCAGTACCAGAACGCCAACAACTCGGTGCGGGTCACCGACGAGTTCATGGAGGCGGTCGAGGCCGATGAAGACTGGGACCTGACCGCCCGCACCACCGGCGAGGCGACCAGGACGCTGCCGGCGCGCGACCTGATGAACCAGATCGCCGACGCCGCCTGGCGCTGCGCCGATCCGGGCGTCCAGTACGACACGATCATCAACCGCTGGCACACCTCGCCGGAGTCGGGGCGGATCAACGCCTCCAACCCCTGCAGCGAGTACATGCACGTCGACGACTCGGCCTGCAACCTCGCCTCGCTCAACCTGATGAGGTTCCGCCGCGAGGACGGCAGCTTCGACGTCGAGGACTTCGAGCATGCGGTCGACGTCGTCTTCCTCGCCCAGGAGATCGTCGTCGGCTTCTCCAGCTACCCGACCGAGCAGATCGGCGAGAACGCAAACGCCTTCCGCCAGCTCGGCCTCGGCTACGCCAACCTCGGCGCGCTGCTGATGTCCGACGGCCTGCCCTACGACTCCGACGAGGGACGCCACGTCGCCGCCGCGATCACCGCGCTGATGACCGGCCGCGCCTACGCCCAGTCGGCGAAGATCGCCGCCGGGGCGACCGGGCCCTACGACGAGTACGAGAAGAACCGGGAGGCGCACAACGGCGTGATGCGGATGCACCGCGACGCCGCCTACGACGTCCCCGAGGAGGGGATCAAGGGCGAGCTGCTCGAGGCCGCGCAGCGGGCCTGGGACGAGGCGGTCGAGCTGGGCGAGGAGCACGGCTACCGCAACGCGCAGGCGACGGTGCTGGCGCCGACCGGGACGATCAGCTTCCTGATGGACTGCGACACGACCGGGATCGAGCCCGACTTCTCCCTGGTCAAGTTCAAGGAGCTGGTCGGCGGCGGGCAGATGACGATCGTCAACCGCTCGGTGCCGCTGGCGCTGCGCACGCTCGGCTACTCCGACGCAGAGGTCGACCAGATCGACGCCTACATCGCCGAGAACGCGACGATCGTCGGCGCGCCGGGGCTCAAGGACGAGCACCTGCCGGTCTTCGACGTCGCGGTCGGCGAGCGGGCGATCTCCCACACCGGCCACATCGACATGATGGCCGCAACGCAGCCGTTCATCTCGGGCGCGATCTCCAAGACGGTCAACCTGCCGCAGAGCGCCACGGTCGAGGACATCGCCGACGCCTACACGCGCGGCTGGAAGGGCGGCCTCAAGGCGCTGGCGATCTACCGCGACGGCTCCAAGACGGCGCAGGCGCTGCGCACCGACGCGCAGGACGAGAAGGAGGCCGAGGCGGAGGAGACGGTCGCCGCGCCGGTGCGCAAGCGGATGCCGCGCGAGCGCGAGTCGATCACCCACAAGTTCTCGATCGCGGGCCACGAGGGCTACATCACCGCCGGCAAATACGAGGACGGCTCGGTCGGCGAGATCTTCCTCACCGACATCGGCAAGGAGGGCTCGACGATGCGCGGGCTGCTCAACGCCTTCGCCACGGCGATCTCGATCGGCCTCCAGTACGGCGTGCCGCTCGACGTCTTCGTGCGCAAGTTCAGCTACATGCGCTTCGAGCCGGAGGGGATGACGCAGAACCCGGAGATCCCCTTCGCCAAATCGATGCCCGACTACATCATGCGCTGGCTGGCGAGCCGCTTCATCGACGACACCGAAACGCTCGAGGACCTCGGCATCCTCACCCAGGATGTGCGGGCGAAGAAGGAAGCGGAGACGAGCCAACTCGGCCTCGGCATCTCGACCGACACCGCCGGCCCGGCGAATGGCGGCAACGGCCACGGCAAGGCGGGCAACGGCAACGGCGGCGCCGAGAAGGCGAAGGCGAGCGGCGGCGAGTCGGTTCCGGCGGCATCGGCGATGACCGAAACCCCGCCGGTCGTGCCGGCGAAGATGTCCGGCCTCGACCTCGGCCCCGCCTGCGAGCAGTGCGGCGGCATGATGCAGCGGACCGGCTCGTGTTACACCTGTTCCTCTTGCGGGAACAACACCGGCTGCGGTTGAGATGAGACTGGGAGGGGGTCGGGGTGCCCTCTTCCGTCAGCTGAGCACGACTTTGGCGTTGTGACGGGGCGTCTCGGTGATCGCTCGCCTGAAGATTCTTTCGGGACGGGGGTCAGCTGGGCGGATCTCGCGGCGCTTGACCAGCTCTTTGAGGACGACCGCCATCTCGAACTGGGCGAAGGCGGCGCCGAGGCAGCGGCGCACGCCGCCGCCGAAGGGGATCCAGGTGTAGGTGCCGGGCGGCTCGGCGAGGAAGCGCTCGGGCTCGAAGGCCTGCGGGTTCGGGTAGATCTCCGGGTTGCGGTGCACCAGGTAGATGCTGGGGGCGACCGAGACGCCGGCCGGCAGCTCGTAGCCGCCGATCTCGACCGGCTCGGTGAGCCGACGGAGGACGATCGAGATCACAGGCCGCAGGCGCAGCGTCTCCTGGATCGTCGCGGTCAGGTACTCGTCCGAGCCCGCCTCGACCTCCTCGCGCAGGCGAGCGAGCTTGGCCGGTAGGCGGCAGAGCCGCTCGACCGCCCAAGAGAGCGAGGTCGCGGTCGTCTCGTGCCCGGCGACGAGCAGGGTGAGCAGCTCGTCGCGAATCTCGGTGTCGCTCATCGGGCTGTCGTCCTCGTGGCGGGCGCCGACCAGCAGCGAGAGCACGTCGTCGCGCTCCTCCAGGTCCTCGGCGCCGCGGCGGGCGGCGATCTCGCGGTAGATCAGCTCGTCGACCCGCTCGATCCGGCGACGGAACGCGGAGATGCGGCGGACCCGGTCGGGGCCGATCAGCAGCACCGGCAAGAGCAGACGCGGGTTGGTGGTCAGGTCGAGGAACTCGCGCAGGGCCTCGCGCAGCTCGGCGAGCTTGCCGACCTCGCCCTTGTCGACGCCGAAGACGGTGCGCAGGATGACCTCCAGGGTCAGCGCCTGCATCCGCGGCCGCAGCGCGTACGGGGTCTCGGTCGGCCAGCCGGCGATCTCCTCCGCGGCGATCTCGCGCATCGTCTCGCCATAGGCCTGCATGCGCTCGCCGTGGAAGGGCGGCAGCAGCAGCTTGCGCTGGCTCATGTGCGGCTTCTCGTCGAGCACCAGGATCGAGTTCTCGCCCAGCACCGTGCCGAGTATCTGGTTCCCCTCACCGGCGTGGAAGACCTTGGGGTCGCCGGTGAAGACCTGCTTCACCGCCTCGGGATCGGCCAGCATCACCCAGGTCCCTTCGTAGGCGAGCCGGATCGTGAAGATGTCGCCGTAGCGATCCTGACAGGCGTAGAGCATGCGGCGTGCCTGCCGCGACCAGATCGCGGTCTGGAGCGGCATCGGCAACGGCGGGCCGGGCGGAAGGCGTCGCTCCATTCTTCTTTCACGGTATAGGCTGCCGCCCGTCTTGGCCCCGCCCCGGCTGCCGCCGCGCATCGAGCACAGGATCCTGCGAACCGCCTGTCGCATGCCGGCCGGCCTCCGGCGCCTGCTCTTCGGTGCGCCACCGCAGATCGACGGGCAGGTACTCGACGGTGAGATGCAGGCGCTGCTGTGGGTGGCGCGAATCGCCCGCGACGAGTCGGCCTCGGCCGGCGGCGAGCTGACGCCCGCGGCCGCACGCGCCAGGATCCGCGCCGGCGCCGCGGCCGCAGCCGGCCCCAAGCGCGGCCGGCCCGCGGTCAACGACCTGGCGATCCCGGGGCCGGCGGGGCCGATCCCGGCGCGCTTCTACGAGCCGCCCGGGCTGGGGCTCGAGGACCGACCGCTGATCGTCTATTTCCACGGCGGCGGCTGGACGATCGGCGACCTCGACACCGCCGACGGCGTCTGCCGCTTCCTCGCCCTGGAAGCTCCCGCGACAGTGCTCTCGGTCGATTACCGCCTCGCCCCCGAGCACCCCTTCCCGGCAGCAGTCGAAGACGCGCACGCCGCCTTCCGCTGGGCAGCCGACGGCAACACCCGCCTGGGCGCGGACCCGGATCGCATCGCTGTCGCCGGCGACAGCGCCGGCGGCAACCTCGCCGCCGCGGTCAGCCTGCTGGCTCGCGACGACGAGGGCGCGAGCCCCGCCATGCAGGCGCTGATCTACCCGGTGACCGACGCGGTTGGCGGTCAGCAGTCGCGCGACCGGTTCGCCGAAGGCTTCCTGCTGACGAAAGCCGACATGGACTGGTTCGAGCATCACTACCTGCCTCCCGATGCAGACCAGGCCGACCCGCGCGTCTCGCTCCTGCGCGCCGCCGATTTGTCCGGCCTGCCCCCCGCCTACGTCACCACCGCCGGCTTCGACCCGCTGCGCGACGAGGGCGAGGCCTACGCCGAGCGGATGCGCGAGGCAGGCGTCGAGGTGACGCTGCGGCGCCACCCGGGCCTGATTCACGGCTTCGCCAACATGACCGCGATCAGCCGCTCGGCGCGGGCGGCGATGCTGGAGCTGGCCGGCGCCATCCGCACTGGACTGGCTTGATAGTCCTTAGACATGGATGCCACTGCCCACGCAGAGCACGGCCACCACGAGCATCATGAGATGCCGACCGAGGGAGCGGCGCTCACCTCGGTCGCGATCAGCGCCACCCTGCACTGCCTGACCGGGTGCGCGATCGGCGAGGTCACCGGGGTCGCGCTCGGCACCGCGCTCGGGTTCTCGCAGTGGGGCACGGTCGCGCTGGCGGTTGCGCTGGCGTTCCTGTTCGGCTACAGCCTGACCAGCCTGCCGCTGCTGCGCGCCGGGTTCACGCTCGCCGCCGTCGTCCCGATCGCGCTCGCCTCCGACACGCTCAGCATCGCGACGATGGAGATCGTCGACAACGCGATCATCCTCGCCGTCCCCGGCGCGATGGAGGCCGGGCTCGACTCGCTGCTCTTCTGGGGCAGCCTCGCCTTCGCCCTGGTCGTCGCCGGCGCCGTGGCGATGCCGGTCAACCGCTGGCTGATCGCCCGCGGCAAGGGCCACGTCGCCGTGCACGAAACCGGCATCCACGGCGGCCCACCGGTACGCGTAGTCGCCTGGGTTGCCGCCGCCGCGGCGATCTTCGGCAGCGCCGTGCTGCTTGCCGAGCTGCTCGGCTAGCCGATCACTCGTACTGGAGCGACTCGAGAACGTCCAGCCGCGAGGCGCGGCGGGCCGGCGGGATCGCCGCCAGGACCCCGGCCAGCGCGGCGAAGACCAGCATCACGAGCAGCTGCCCGACCGGGTAGGAGAGGGCAAAGCCTTCGTCCTCGAGCGGCTGCGCGATCAGCGCCGCGAAGATCACCCCGATCACCATCCCCAGCAGCGCCCCGATCAGCGCCGTGATCACCGCCTCGTAGCGGATCATCGTCCGCACCTGGCGGCGCGACATGCCGATCGCGCGCAGCATGCCGAGCTCCCGCCTGCGCTCGTGGATCGAGAGCGCCAGCGTGTTGGCGATGCCGAAGAGGGAGACGATCACGGCCAGCGCCAGCAGCGCGTAGATCAGGCCGAGCAGCTGGTTGATCTGTTCTTCCTGGTTTTCCTTCAGTTCCTGTTGGTTGCGGACCTCGACCACGGGGAACTCGCGGTCCATCGTCTTGATCAGCGCCCCCTGCACCTTTTCCGCGCCGGCGCCCGTGGCGAGCTTGACGAAGTCGATCGTGTCGTCGCGCTGGTCGAAGGCGGTCGCCATCAGCCGCTGGGTGACGATCGCGCCGCCGAACAGTTCCGCCTTGTCTTCGTACTCGCCGACGACGGTGAGGTTGGGCCGCGCTCCGATCTGGGTTAGGAAACGGACCTTGTCGCCGCGCTCCAGGCCGTTGTCGGAGGCAAGCGACTTGTCGACGATCACCTGGGCGTCGCCGAGCGTGCGCAGCGTCTGCGGCCCGCCCTCGATCCAGTCGATGTCGATCACCGCGCCGGCGTCGCGGTCGAGCGCCGAGACCCGCTCTTTGCCACCGCCGTCGAGCAGCTTGGCCTGAGCGATGCGCATGGCCGAGACGAGCTCGACGCCGGGCACCTGGCGTGCGGCCCCGGCGGCGCGCGGCGAGATCGGCGAGAAGCCGTCGGAGTTCTGCAGCACCAGCTCTCCCTGGAAGCTCTCGTCGACGGCGGTCGCGATCGAGCTCTTGATCCCGGCGGCGAAGACGGTGACGAAGGCGACCACGGCGAGGCCGATCATCAGCGCCGCCGCGGTGACCGCGGTGCGGGCCGGGTTGCGCTGCGTGTTCTCGCGGGCGAGGCGGCCGGTGAGGCGGCGCAGCAGCTCCAGCGGCTTGCCGGCAAACGACGCCAGCGGTCGGACCAGGCGCGGGCTGAAGAGCGAGACGCCGAGCAGCACGGCGACCGCGCCGCCGCCGATCAGGCCGGCGGCGGAACCGCCCTCGGCACCGCCGAAGAGGCCGGCCCCGACCATCGCCAGCCCGGCGACCCCGAGCAGCACGGCGAGCGCCGCCACGAAGATGCCGCGGCCGCGGCTCTGCGGCAGCTCGAGCGCCAACAGGGCGGCGATCGGCGGCACGCGCGTGGCGCGCAGCGCGGGCACGAAGGAGGAGATCAGGGTGACGCCGATGCCGATCAGCAGCGAGACGACGATCGTGCGGTCCTTGGTCACCAGCGAGGTGGTCGGCAGGTCGATCCCGAGCGCGACGAAGAGACCGTTGAGCCCGACCGCGATCGCGTAGCCGCCGGCGAGGCCGGCAACCGCGCCGAGCACGCCGATCGCCAGCGCCTCGACCACGACCGAGCCGAGGATCTGCGCCCGCCCGGCGCCGAGCGTGCGCAACATGCCGAACTCCCTGATCCGCTGGGCGACCGTGATCGAGAACGTGTTGAAGATCAGGAAGGCGCCGACGAAGAGGGCGACGAAGGCGAAGACGAGCAGCGCGATGCGCAGGAAGCCGAGGTCGCTGCGGATCTGGTCGGAGTTGCGTTCGGCGTTCTGCTTGGCGGTCTCGACGAGCAGCGAATGGTCCGCCACCCGCTGCTGCACGCGCCGCGCCAGGGTCTCTTCGGAGACGCCCGCCTCCGCGGCGATCAGGATCTGGTCGAATTCGCCCCGCTTGTCGGTGATCCGCTGCGCCTCGGGCAGGATCAGGCCGGCGATGCTGGCACCGCCCCAGGAAGCCGCGCCGAGCTTGGTCAGGCCGACGATGCGATAGGCGGCGACGCGTTCGACCGAGGCGAGCTTGAGCTTGTCGCCGAGCCCGAGCCCGGCCTCTTCGGCGGCGCTCTGGTCGAGCGAGGCCTCCTTCGCGGTGCGCGGTTTGCGCCCTTCGACGTAGGTCTGGGTTTCGAGGCTCTCAGGCAGGTCCGAGGTGATGAACTTGGGAGCGAACGGGGTGCCGATCTGCTCGTTCTCTTCGTCGAAGAAGGCGCCGACGGTGAAGATCTGCCCGATCGCTACCCGCACCCCGTCGACCCCGCGCACCTGCGGCAGCACAGTGGCCTCGAAGCTCGGCACCTCGCCGGTTTCCTGCCGCACCTCCTCCCTCGCCGTGATCACGACGTCGGTCTTCGCCAGCGAGTCTTCGAAGATTTCGTCGAAGGCGGCGAAGGTGGTGTCGGTGAGGATGTAGGTGCCGGCGACGAAGGCGACGCCGATCACCACCGCCAGCGTCGTCGTCATGGCGCGCACGCGGCGGGCCCAGAGGCTCTTGAGGGCCAGGGAGGTCAAGCCGAGCGGGGCGGTGGCCCGTCGCTCTCGATGCGGCCGTCGCGCAGGACGATCAGGCGGTCGGCGTGGGCGGCCGCGGCCGGGTCGTGGGTGACCATGATCACCGTCTGGCCGAAGTCGTCGACCGCGCCGCGCAGCAGCCGCAGCACCTCCTCGCTCGCTTTCGAGTCGAGGTTGCCGGTCGGCTCGTCGGCGAAGACGACGGCCGGCTTGGAGACGAGCGCGCGGGCGACGGCAACGCGCTGCTGCTGGCCGCCGGAGAGCTCGGAGGGGCGGTGGGAGCGACGGTCCTCAAGGCCGACCTTGCGGATCAGCTGCTCCAGCCACTCGGCGTCCGGCTTGCGACCGGCGATCGAGAGCGGCAGCACCAGGTTCTCCTCGGCGGTGAGGACCGGCAGCAGGTTGAAGAACTGGAAGACGAAGCCGAGCTTGTCGCGGCGCAGCTTGGTCAGAGCGCCATCGTCGAGCCCGGTGATCTCCTCGCCGTCGAGCTCGACCGTGCCCGAGGTGGGGTTGTCGAGGCCGGCGAGGATGTGCATCAGGGTCGACTTGCCCGACCCGGAGGGGCCCATGATCGCGGTGAAGCGTCCCCGCTCGAAGCCGGTCGAGACGTCGACCAGGGCGTCGACCGCGGCCTCGCCCTCGCCGAAGCGGCGGGAGACGCCCGTGGCGACGACGACCTGCCCGTTCGCGGTGCTCACGACCGGCACCGTATCGAGATCGCTGGTCGGGCCTGTCCGGGCAGGGGTTCCACTTAACTTTTTCCGAAGACAGTCTGCGGCTGTCCGCGATCCTCGCTGCGGAAAAAGTACAAGACGTTCCACCCCTACCCGGACAGGCCCTAATAGCCTGGACGCCGATGGCGCCGGCGGACCAGCTCGATGGACTCCTGGTGGACCTCGACGGCGTCGTCTGGGTCGGGTGGGAGATGGTGCCTGGCGCCGTCGAGACGCTGGCGACGCTGCTGGCGGACGGGATGGAGATCGTCTTCGTCACCAACAATTCCGTGAAGCAGCCCTCCGAGTATGCCGCTCGTCTGCGCGATGCCGGTATCGCGACCAGCGATGACCGAGTCATAACCGGAGGAGCGGTGACCGCCCGGCTCGCCGCGGAGCGGATCGGGCCCGGCGGAACCGCCTTCGTGATCGGCGCGCCGGGATTCAAGAAGACCGTGGCTGCGGCGGGGTTGGAGCTGCTGGATGGCGAAGCCGCGCAGACCGCCGACGCGGTCATCGTCTCCGCCCACCGCGAGTTCGACTACGCCGAGCTGCTGACCGCCACCCGCGCGCTGCAAGCCGGCGGGGCGCTGTTTGGTACCAGCCGCGATCCGACCCTGCCGATGCCCGGCGGCGCCTGGCCAGGCACGGGCGCGACCCTGGCGGCAGTCGAGACGGCATCCGGGAAGCGCGCCGAAACCGGCGGGAAGCCCGAGCCCCATCTCTTCGACCAAGCCCGGGCGCTGATCCCGAACGCCAGCCGAGTGGCGATCGTAGGCGACCGCATCGCCTCCGACATCGAGGGGGGCCGGCGCGCCGGGCTGATAACCGTGCTCGTCCTCACCGGCGCCTGCACCCGAGCCGATGCCGAGGCCGCAACGCCACCTCCCGACCACGTAATCGACGATCTTCCGGCCTTGCTGCGATGACGCGCCCGGGCGTCGCCTTCGCCGGCGTCTTCGCCGTCACCTTCTCCGGCCTGCTTGCGGTCGGCGCCGTGCTGCCGGTGCTGCCCCGCTACGTGCACGGCCCGCTCGACGGGGGCGACATCGCGGTCGGCATCGTGATCGGCTCCTACGCGGTCACCGGCCTCCTCCTGCGCCCCTTCGCCGGACGGCTCGCCGACCACCGCGGCCGCCGCCAGACGGTCCTGCTCGGCTCCTTCCTCGTCGCCGGCGCCGGCTTCCTCTACCTGCTCCCGCTGGGGATACCGGGGCTGATCTTCGCCCGTCTCCTGCTCGGCGCCGGAGAGGGGACGGTGTTCACGGCGGGCTCGGCCTGGATCGTCGACATCGCGCCGGCGGAGCGCCGCGGCCGGGTGATCGGCCTCTACGGGCTCTCGGTCTGGGCCGGGCTCAGCATCGGCCCGCTGGTCGGCGAGCTGCTGCTGCACGCCTCGGGCTACACGCTGGTCTGGCTCTTCGCCGGCGCGGCGCCGCTGGTCGGGGCGCTGATCGCGCTGCGGCTGCCCGACCCGTTCCACCCCAAGCCGGCCGACGACGAGCACCACCCGCTGATCGCGCGCGAGGCGGTGCGGCCCGGCATCGCGCTGGCCCTCGCCTCGCTCGGCTACGCGACGGTCGCCTCCTTCGTCGTCCTCCACCTCGACGCGCGCGGGCTCGGCCACGGGGCGGCGGTCTTCGGCGTCTTCGCGACGATGGTCGTGCTCACCCGCCTGGTCGGCGGCGACCTGCCCGACCGGGTCGGGCCTGTGCGGGTGGCGATCGCGGCGGCGGCGGTCGAGGCGGTCGGCCTGGCGACGATCGGCGTCGCCCACAGCCTCGGCGTGGCGATCGCCGGGGCGATGGCGATGGGCGCGGCCTTCTCGCTGCTCTACCCCTCGCTCTCGCTGATCGTCGTCGGGCGGGTGGCCGAGACGCGGCGGGGAGCGGCGCTCGGCACGTTCACCGCCTTCTTCGACGCCGGGATCGGCTTCGGCGCGCCGCTGGCCGGCATCGCCGCCGCGCTGACCGACTACGAGGGCGCCTTCCTCTTCTCCTCCGCCGTCGCCCTGGTCGCGATGGCGACGATCGCCTTCGCGGTCCCCAGCCGCCGCCGTCCTCGCCTCGCCTAGGCGGTTGGAGCTCAGCGTTCGGCGATCAGCAGCGCCTGCGCGGCGCGGCCGATGCGGCCGCGCTCGTCGTAGAGCACGGACTCCGCGGTGCCAGTGCCGTTGCGCTGCGGCAGGGTGACGGCGTCGACGCAGACCCACTCGCCCTCCGGCATTCGCTCGAGGTGGACGCTGAGATCGACGTTGACGAAGACGTAGCGGCCCCAGTCGAGCACGGCGCTGATCCCGTTGCCGACGTCGGCGGCGACCAGGGTGCGCTGCAGCGGCGAAGGCTCCTCCCCCTCGACCAGCGCACACCCCATCCGCATCCAAACGGTCGCGGGCCCGGGCTCGAGGAACCCACCCCCCACCGACCGCCATTCCATAGCCGTGTGGTACCCGACCGACTGCCCGGTGGCGAAGAACTCGGGCTTGTCCCCCTCCTCCGGCCCCGGCGGCCCCTCCGGCGTGGTCACCACGTCCTCCGGAACCTCGATCTCCGACGTCCGGATCCGCCACGCCCGCGCCACCATCAGCGCCCCCTCCTCCCCAGAGAGAGTCGCCTCCACCATCTGCACCGACCGCCCCGGCCGCACCACCGACGCCTCGACCTCGACCGGCCCGATAGGCATCGGCCGCAAGATCTCAAGCGTCACCCGAGCCACCTGAAACCCCTCCGCCCCATCAACCCGCTCAATCTCCCGCCCCAGCAAAGCCGAAGGCGGCCCAGCATGCTGCGAATTCGGATCCCACGGCCCCCGGGTCAGCTCCGTCGCGACGAAACCATCATCAGCTTTCTCGTAAAAGGCTTCCCCCACGGCGGCGAATCGTATGCTGTGCTCGTGGAGAAAATCGAGAAGTCAGACGAGGAGTGGCGCGCCCAGCTGACCCCCGAGCAATACGAGGTCACGCGCAAGGCCGGCACCGAGCGCCCCTTCACCGGCCCCTACGTAGACGAGAAGTCCGAGGGCATGTACCGCTGCGTCTGCTGCGGCACCGAGCTCTTCAGCTCGGACACCAAGTTCGACTCCGGCACCGGCTGGCCCAGCTTCACCGAGCCCGCCAACCTGGAGCACGTCGAGCTGCGGCCCGACAACAGCCTGATGATGCGCCGCACCGAGGTCGTCTGCAAGCACTGCGACGCCCACCTCGGCCACGTCTTCGACGACGGCCCGCCGGATCGCGGCGGCCGGCGCTACTGCATCAACGGCTGCGCGCTGACGCTCGACCGCGACTGAGCGCTACTTGACCCCGCCGCCGGCGCCGAGGTAGCTGAAGCGCACGGCGAGGGCAACCGCCTCCGTGCGGGTGTCGACCTCCAGCTTGGCGATCGCGTTGCGCACGTGCGTGTGCACGGTCGCCGGGCTGAGCCCGAGGCGCTCGGCGATCTCTTTCACCCGCAGCCCCTCGGCGAGCAGCTCGAGGATCTGCCGCTCGCGCGGCGAGAGCTCGAGCAGTTTCTCGACCTCGGAGGGCTTGCCGCCGGCGAAGTCGCCGCCGAGGAAGGTACCGCCGCCGGTGACCGCTTTGACCGCGCGGGCGATGTCCTCGGCCGGCGCCGACTTGAGCACGTAGCCCGAGGCGCCGGCGCGCAGGGCGAGCGCAAGCAGGTCCGGCTGCGCGTGCGCCGTGAAGATGATCACTTTGGTCCGCGGGCGGACCTTGAGCACCTCCTTGGTCGCCTCGATCCCGTCGCGTTTGGGCAGCTCGACGTCGATGATCAGGACGTCGGGTTCGAGTTCCTTGACCACGTCGACGACGTCGCGGCCGTTCGACGCCTCACCGACGATCTGCAGCGCGTTCGAGTTGACCATCCGCGACTTGATCGCGTCGCGGACGATCTCGTGGTCGTCGCAGAGGACGACGCGCTTGGCGTCACGGACGGAAGCGCTCATTGCGCAAGAATCCTCTCAGGGCAGCCATACGAATACAGAATATTAGGTAACGTGAAGCCGCCGTTGCGATCCTGGCGGTTCTCAATTAGGGCGATCATCGTCCTTCCCACGGCTACGGCGGTCCCATTCAGCGTGTGGACCGCCTGAATTGCTTCGTTATCGGCAGGCCGATACCTACAACTGAGGCGACGCGCCTGATAGTCCGTGGTATTCGAGCATGAGGTCAGCTCGCGGTAGCGCTCCTGGCTCGGGATCCACGCCTCGCAGTCGTACTTCTTCGCCGCCGGGGCGCCGAGGTCGCCGGCGGCGACGTTGACCACCCGGTAGGGGATCTCCAGCTCGGCGAGGATGCGCTCCTCGATCGCCAAGAGGCGCTCGTGCTCGGCGGTCGACTCGGCGGGCTCGACGAACGAGAACATCTCGACCTTGTCGAACTGGTGGACGCGGAAGATGCCGCGCGTGTCGCGGCCCGCGGCGCCCGCCTCGCGACGGAAGCAGGAGGAGAAGGCGGCGTAGCGCAGCGGCAGCTGCTCGGCCGCGAGGATCTCGTCGGCGTGCAGGCCGGCGAGGGCGACCTCCGAGGTCCCGGCGAGGTAGAGGTCGTCCTTGGGGATCTCGTAGATCTGGTCGCGGTCGCCGGGCAGGAAGCCGGTGCCGTAGAGCGCCTCTTCGCGCACCAGCACCGGCGGCACGACCGGCTCGTGGCCCTCGCCGCGGACGAGGTCGAGCGCGTAGCGAACCAGGGCCAGCTCGAGCAGGACGAGGTCGCCCTTCAGGTAGGCGAAGCGCGAGCCCGAGAGCCGCGCCGCCGCGTCCATCTCGATCAGGCCCAGCTCGGTGCCGATCTCGAGGTGGTCGCGGGGCTCGAAGTCGAAGCTCGGCCGCTCGCCGACCTCGCGCAGGACGACCGCGTCCTCCTCGGTCATCCCGTCGGGGGCGTCGGGATCGGGCAGGTTGGGCAGCGCCGCGGCGACCCGCTCGAGCTCGGCCTCGACCTTCTCCAGCTCGACCTTGCCGCTCTCGATCTTCTCCTTGAGGCTCGCCACCGTCGCCATCGGCTCCTCTGCCTCCTGGCCGCGCTGCTTCGCTTCGCCGATCTGCTTGGAGAGGCTCTTGCGCTCGGCCTGGGCGCCCTCGATCTCAGGCAGCAGCTCGCGCCGGCGAGCGTCGAGCGCCAGCAGCTCGTCGACGACCTCGGCCGCGCCGCGACGCGCCAGCGCCGCCTTGACCCGCTCGGGGTCGGAGCGGATCAGCTTCAGGTCGAGCATCGGGGGCTCCCGCTAGGGCGCGGGACGCTGCGCTTCTTCGGCTTCGCTGCCGGCGTACTTGGCGACGAAGCGGGCCAGGGCCTCGGCCTCGTCGCCGACGACGATGTTCTGCGGCATGATCGCACCGGAGAAGCCGCCGTTTTGGATCGCGAAGAGAGCATCGTCGTAGGTCTCGGTTCGCTGGTCGAGGTTCGGCCCCTGCGCGCGCACGCTTCGATTCCCCGTTCCCTGCGTGCCGGCGGCGCTCAGCGTGTGGCAACCGCTGCAGTGAGTGGCGAAGAGGACGGCGCCGTTGTAGTTGGGATCGTCCTTGGAAACCGAGATCCCCTCCTCGCCGAATCCGCAGGCGGCCAGGGCGAGGGCGGCCAGGGCGGCCGTCGCTATGGCTAAGACCCCATTCGACACCCCCCGCGCACGCCTGGCGGCGGCGGACCGGCGCGGTGCGGCGTCCTCGGTCGGCCAAATAGCGCTGCTATTCGGCCTCCCTGCGTCCTTGCCCCGCTTGGTCCGGCGCTCGCCAGCCGCACACGCGGGATCTCGAATGGGGTCTACGGGTCGCACGCGGCGGCCATCATATTGTCCTGTCCAGCCATGAGTCCACCCGATCCCGCGAGCTTCCGCGCCGCGATGGCGATGCTGCCGACCGGCGTGACCGTGGTCAGCGCGGCCGGCCCGGCGGGACCGGCGGGGGCTACGGCCAACGCCGTCTCCTCGCTCTCGATCGAGCCGATGCTGATGCTGGCCTGCCTCGACCGCGGCTCGCGCACCCTGCTCGCCGTGCAGGCGGCCAACCGATTCGGGATCAGCGTCCTGCACGCCGGCCAGGAGGAGATCGCCCGCGCCTTCGCCACCAAGGCGCCGGTCGCGGACAAGTGGGAGGGCGTCGCCTGGGAGGACCGCGACGGCGTCCCGGCGATCGACGGCGCCCTCGCCTTCGTCGCCTGCGACCTGCGCGACGTGATCGCCGGTGGCGACCACGTCATCGTCACCGGCGAGGTCACCGCCCTGGAGACGAGCCAGGGCACCCCGCTCGTCTTCCACGAAGGCGACTACCGGCCGTTGAGCTGAGTCAGAAAGCGCCGCTGGTGCCGGCGGCGCGGAGGCCTAGGAAGAGGATCACGCCGCAGCTGACGGCCATGATGCCCATCTCGCGGCGGACGATCGCCAGGGCGAGCGACTGCTGGTCCGCGGCGGGGAGCGATTCGAAGTCGAGGTCGCCGAGCTCGCGCTGGGCGGCGCCGGCGCGGGCGCCCTCGGCGAGGAAGGAGACGACGAGCGGCAGGATCCCGTAGAGGTAGTGCAGGTCGTCGCTCTGTTCGTGGCCGGTCATCAGCAGCAGGCCGCCGAGCAGGGCCTGGAGGAAGACGGCGACCTGGGCGGCGCGGAGCAGGTACCAGAAGGGCACAGAGGAGCGCTTGCGCAGCCAGGCGATGCCGCCGAAAGCAAAGGCGGCGAGGTTGAGGACGATCAGCGCGCAGCCGACCGCGAGGTGGATCGCGGTCACCGGCCTAAATCCGCCTGAAAGGGTCGGGATTCGGCTTGCTGATGCGGAAAATCACTATGTAGCAAGTTGTCACAAGGTGGGTGTATAACAGCGAGTGCAGGCGACGACGGCGCGGCGCGAGGCGCCCGACGGGACGGCCGCCGCATCCCCTCCCACATCGATGTTGAAGAGCTACCTACCGATCCTCGTCTTCGCCCTGCTCGGCCTCGGCGTCGGCACCGCCTTCGTCCTGCTCAACCACGTGATCGGCCCCAAGCGGCCGAAGAAGGCGACCGCGGCGAGCCGCCGCCAGGGTGAGCCGTACGAGTCGGGGATCCCGGTCGAGCCCTCGGGGGGGATCCGCTTCGGCGTGACCTTCTACCTGATCGCGATGCTCTTCATCCTCTTCGACATCGAGGTCGTCTTCCTCTACCCGATCGGGGTCATCCTCAAGGACGCCGACAGCCTCTTCGTGCTCGGCGAGCTGGTCGTCTTCGTCGTCCTCCTGCTCGTCGCCTTCGTCTACGTTTGGCGGAAGGGAGCGCTGGATTGGAGGTAGAGCGACAGACGATGCGCGACCGACAGCTGCGCGCCCGCGACATGCTGCGCGGCGACCTCGAGGGCGAGGAGCTGGAGCGCTACGTCGAGGAAAAAGTGGTGATGACCAACTTCGAGAAGCTGCTCGGCTGGGCACGGTCGAACTCGATGTTCCCGCTCACCTTCGGCCTCGCCTGCTGCGCGATCGAGGCGCCGATCTCGCTGGTTACCGCCCGCTACGACCTCGCCCGCTTCGGCGCCGAGGCGCTGCGGGCCTCGCCGCGCCAGGCCGACATGATCATCCTCTCGGGCCGGGTCTCGATCAAGATGGCGCCGGTCGTCCGCCGCCTCTACGACCAGATGCTCGAGCCGAAGTGGGCGATCTCGATGGGCGCCTGCTCCTCCAGCGGCGGCATGTTCTCCAACTACGCGGTCGTCCAGGGCGCCGACAAGTTCATGCCGATCGACCTGCACATCCCCGGCTGCCCGCCGCGCCCGGAGGCGGTCCTCTACGGCTTCACCAAGCTGCAGCGCAAGATCCAGGGCAACCCGGATCAGGGCTGGCGGCAACGCTACGACGCCGCCGGCACCGAGGAGTGGGCGCGGGGCGGCCCGCGCAGCGAACCGAGCCCCGAAGCCGCCGAGGCCTACGAGCAGGCGCGAGGGCTGATCCGTGCCTGACGCCCCCGGGCTGGAGCTGATCCGGGGCGAGATCGAGGCGGACCATCCCGGCGCGGTGCTCGACACCGGCTTCGACCGCGGCCAGCCGGCGCTGGTCGTCGACCCGGCGCAGATCATCGCCGTGCTCACCTGGCTGCGCGAGGCGCCGGGCCAGGGCTACCGCTTCCTCTCCAGCCTGCACGCCGCCGACTACCTGCCGGCCGAGCCGCGCTTCGGGGTGCACTACGAGCTGCTCAACCGCGATCGGGTGGAGCGGCTGCGGGTGAAAGCGATGCTCGCCGACCCCGGCGACGATGCCCTGCCAGAGATCGATTCCTGCGTCGAGATCTTCCCCACCGCGGACTTCCAGGAGCGCGAGGCCTTCGACTTCTTCGGCATCGTCTTCAAGGGACACCCGAACCTGACCCGGATCCTGATGCCCGACGACTACGTCGGCTGGCCGCAGCGCCGCGACTTCCCGGTCGGCGGCGAGCCGGTCGCCTTCACCTACAACGAGCGGGCGTATGGCTGAGATCGCGCAGGCAGGCGCCATGCCCGACCTCGACACCGAGGTGATGACGATCAACATCGGGCCGCACCACCCTGCGACGCACGGCGTGCTGCGGCTGGTGGTCGACCTCGAAGGCGAGGTCGTGCGCGAGCTGCGGCCGGTGATCGGCTATGTCCACACCGGGATCGAAAAGTCCTGCGAGGACAAGAGCTACTGGAAGGTCATCCCCTTCGTCGAGCGGATGGACTACGTCTCCTTCTTCTTCCAGATGGAGGCCTACTGCGGCGCGGTCGAGCGGCTGGTCGGGTTGGAGATCCCGCCGCGCGCCAAGTACCTGCGGACGATCTTCCTCGAGCTCAACCGCATCCACTCCCACCTCGTCTGGCTGGGCACGACGGCGCTCGACCTCGGCGCGATCTCGATGCTCTGGTACTGCTTCCGCGAGCGCGACCGGATCCTCGACCTCTTCGAGATGGCGACGGGGCAGCGCATGCACACCCGCTACTTCCAGGTCGGCGGGGTGATCGAGGACATCCCGCTCGGCTTCGAGGCGAAGCTGCGCCAGTTCATCGCCGAGATGCCGGTGCGGGTCGGCCAGTACCAGGACCTGCTCGACCGCAACGAGGTCTTCCTCTCGCGCACCAAGGGGACCGGGATCGTCTCTCGCGAGCGCCTGCTCGAGCTGGGCGTGACCGGGCCGTTGCTGCGCGCCGCCGGCGAGCCCTGGGACCTGCGCAAGGCCTTCGAGTACCTCGCCTACCCGGAGATGGACTTCAAGATCCCGGTCGGCACGGTCGGCGACAACTACGACCGCTACCGGGTGCGTGTGGCGGAGATGGTCGAGTCGACGCGGATCGTCGAGCAGGCGCTCGACGCGCTGCCCGAGGGCCCCTTCATCGCCGACGACCGCAAGTACGTGCTGCCGCCGCGCTCGGAGCTGCCGACCTCGATGGAGGCGTTGATCCACCACTTCAAGCTGGTCACCGAGGGCTACCGGGTCGAGGCAAGCGAGGTCTACTACTCGATCGAGTCGCCGCGCGGCGAGCTGGGCTGCTTCGTCCTCGCCGACGGCTCCGCCAAGCCGGCCCGCGTCCACTTCCGCGATCCCTCGTTCGTCAACCTGCAGGCCTTCAGGGACATGTCGGTCGACAGCTACGTCGCCGACATGATCTGCAGCCTCGGCATGCTCGATCCGATCCTGGGAGGTGTGGATCGATGAGGGAGTTCCCGGTCGATCCGGCGGTCAGCGAGGGGCGGGTTCCGGAGCGGGCGTCCGCGGCAATCCCCGAGCTGCACGAGGTCGACTGCCCGCCGCAGCTGCGCGAGCGGATCGAGACGCTGCTGGGGCGCTACCCCGACAAGCACTCGGTCTCGATCCCGGCGCTCTGGGCCGTGCAGAAGCTCTACGGATGGTGCACGCCGGAGGGGATCCGGCAGGCCGCCGCGGTGATGCGGGTGACGCCCGCCTACCTGGAGTCCGTCGCCTCCTTCTACGACCTGCTGCACACCGAGCCGGTGGGCTCGCACAAAGTCCACGTCTGCACCAACATCAGCTGCTGGATGCGCGGCGGCGACGAGCTGCTCGACGCCTTCCGCTCGGCCGCCGGCGACGCCGAGGACGTCTACGTCAGCGGCTTCGAGTGCCTCGGCGCCTGCGACGTCGCGCCGATGGCCTCGATCGACGAGCGCTACTTCGGCCCGCTCGGGCCGGACGAGGCGAGGACGGCGATCGACCAGCTGCTGGCGGGCGAGGACGTGCTGCCGGAGAAGGCGCTGGAGCGGCGGCCGCTGGCGGGCGACGCGCCGGGTCCGGGAGGCGGCGATGCCTGAGACGCGTCTGCTGCTGAAGCACGCCGAGGACCCGGCGCTGCGCACCCTCGACGGCTACAAGGGCTACGGCGGCTACGCCACCCTCGAGAAGGCCTACCGGCAGATGGAGGCCGAGGAGATCCTCAAGGAGCTCGAAGACTCCGGCCTGCGCGGGCGCGGCGGCGCCGGCTTCTCGATGGGCAAAAAGGCCTCCTTCCTGCCGCGCGGCGAGATGGCCAAGTACCTCTGCTGCAACGCCGACGAGTCCGAGCCGGGCGCCTTCAAGGACCGCGAGCTGATGCAGCGCAACCCGCACCAGCTGATCGAGGGGATCGCGATCGCGGCGATCGCCGCCGACGCAGGCCACGCCTTCATCTTCATCCGCGGCGAGTACGACCTGCAGGCCGACATCCTCGACACCGCGGTCGCGGAAGCGTACGAGGCCGGCTACCTGGGCAAGGACATCCTCGGCAGCCGCCGCGACCTCGAGCTGGTCGTCCACCGCGGCGCCGGCGCCTACATCTGCGGCGAGGAGACGGCACTGCTCGACGCGCTCGAGGGCAAGCGGGGCAACCCGCGCCTCAAGCCGCCCTTCCCGGCGGTGCAGGGCCTCTACGGCGGGCCGACGCTGATCAACAACGTCGAGACGCTCTCCAACGTGCCCGGAATCGTCGCCAGGGGCGCCGAGTGGTTCAAAGGGTTCGGCACCGAGCAGTCGCCGGGCACCAAGGTCGTCTCGGTCTCCGGCTGCGTGCAACGGCCGGGCAACTACGAGGTCGAGCTGGGCATCTCGACCCGCGAGCTGATCTGCGACCTGGCCGGCGGCCCGCTCGAGGGCCGCGAGATCAAGGCCTTCTACCCGGGCGGCTCCTCGGCCCCGGTCCTCACCGCCGCGGAGGGGCTCGACCTGCCCTACTCCTTCGAGGCGATGGCCGAGGCGGGCTCGATGCTCGGCTCGGGCTCGATCATCGTCGCCGACGAAACCGTCTCGATCCCGCACATGGCGCTGCGCACGGCGCGCTTCTACCACCACGAGTCGTGCGGCAAGTGCACTCCGTGCAGGGAGGGCACCAACTGGACGGTGAAGGTGCTGGAACGGGTCGTGCGCGGCGAGGCGACGCCGATGGACCTCGACATCATCAGCTCGGTCCAGAGCAACATCATGGGCAACTGCCTCTGCGTGCTCGGCGACTCGATGGCGATGCCGGTCAGCGCGATGGTGAAGAAGTTCCGCGGCGAGTTCGAAGCCGTGATGGCGACCGAGGCGGTGGCGGCGTGAGCCGCGCGGTGACGATCGTGATCGACGGCCGCGAGGTCGCCGCGACCGAGGGCGAGATGCTGCACGACGCCGCCAAGCGGGGCGACGTCGAGATCCCGGTCTTCTGCTACGAGCCGAAGCTCGGCGACCCGGTCGGCGCCTGCCGGATGTGCCTGGTCGAGGTCGAGGGGATCCCGAAGCTGCAGACCTCCTGCTCGACCCCGGTGTGCGACGGCATGGTCGTCAACACGCGCAGCGACCAGGTGAAAGAGGCGCAGAGCGCGGTGGTCGAGTTCCTGCTGGTCAACCACCCGCTCGACTGCCCCGTCTGCGACAAAGGCGGCGAGTGCCCGTTGCAGGACATCTCGATGGGCTGGGGGCCGGGCAAGAGCCGCTTCACCGACGAGAAGCGCCACTTCGAGAAGCCGGTCGAGCTCTCGCCGCTGGTCGCGATCGACCGCGAGCGCTGCATCCTCTGCTACCGCTGCGTGCGCTTCAGCCAGGAGATCAGCGAGGACGCGCAGCTGCAGCTGCTCGAGCGCGGCGACCGCAGCTTCGTCGGCACCTTCGACGACCGGCCCTACGTCGACCCCTTCCACGGCAACATCACCGACCTCTGCCCGGTCGGCGCGCTGACCAGCTACACCTACCGCTTCCGCGCCCGCCCCTGGGACATCGAGCAGGGCGGCACCGTGTGCACGCTCTGCCCGAGCCAGTGCAACGTCAGCCTGACGGTCCGCGACGAGGGGGTGAAGCGGGTGGTCGCCCGCGACAACCCCGACGTCGACGACGGCTGGCTCTGCGACCGCGGCCGCTACGGCTTCGAGATGTTCGCCGCCGAGGAGCGCGTGACCGCGCCGCGCCTGCGCGGCGGCCCGGTCGAGTGGGACGAGGCGATTGGCAAGGCGGCCGAGGCGCTTAAGGCCGCCGGCCCCGCGAGCGCGGCAATCGTCGGCGACGCGTCGAACGAGGAGGGCTACCTGGTGCAGAAGATCCTGCGCGAGGCGCTCGGCTCCCCCCACGTCGAGTCGCGCGCCGCGCGCGGCCCTGGCCGCGACGCCCTCCTGCGCCTGGCCCAGCCCGACCTCTCGATCGAGGTCCGCGACCTGGACCAGGCCGACGCGATCCTCGTAGTCGGCACCGACCCCCTGCACAGCTCCCCGATCCTCGACCTCCGCATCCGCAAGGCGATGCGCCGCAACGGCGCCAAGCTGGTGATGGCGACGGATCGCCCGACGGCATTGGACGGGGGCGCAGCCGCGGTCGTTCGTTACGCGCCTGGCGACGCAACTGGGTTCCTCACCGAGCTGGCGGCGTCGGCCGCTGCCGGCACCCCCTCCTCACTCGCAACTCGTCGAAGTGGCGTTGAAGTGCTGTCGCCCGATGCTTCCTCCTCCTCCCGCGCAAAACGTTCGGAGGGGGTATCGACATCGACCGACGTGCTCCGCAGCGCTGAGAAGGTCGTCGTGATCTGGGGTGAGCGGATAGGACGGGAGGGCGAGAAAGCGACGGCTGCCTTGCTCGAGCTGGCAGCGACCCTCGACCTTGCCGGGAAGGAGGGCAGCGGCCTGCTGGAGATCCCCGAGCTGACCAACGCCCGAGGCCTGCGCGAGGTGGGTTGCCTGCCGGACGCCGGCCCGGGCTTCGCCGAGGTTGCCGCAGGCAAGGACACCGAGCAGATACGCGCCGCCCTCGAGTCCGGCGAGCTGAAGACCCTCCTCCTCTTCGGCGCCGACCCCCTGCGCGACTTCCCGGACACCGCCGCCTGGGACCGCGCCCTGACCGCTGCCCAACACATCATCTACTTCTCCACCTTCGAGAACGCGACGACGGCCAAGGCCGACGTCGTCTTCCCCCTGGAGACGCACGCCGAGAAAGACGGCACCGTCACCCACCCCGACGGTCGCCTGCAACGAGTCCGCCCCAGCGCCGCCCACCCCGGCGACATCCGCCCGAATTGGGGCGTCCTCGCCGAGCTCTCGCTCGCGCTTGGACACGACACGGGCGTCACGTCCCAGCCGTCTGCGCTTTCAGCTCTGACTGAGGCGGTGCCGTTTTACTCCGACATCGACGACTCGGAGATTGCAGGCAGGGGAGTGCGCTGGCAGGATCGCGACGCGGCTTCGTCCCTCCCAACCCCGGGAGATACGTCCCGAGAGGGCGACGTCGGTAGTCCCTCCGAACGTTTTGCGCGGGAGGAGGAGGGACTGCCGGCGGCGCCCTCCCTACAGCTCGGCACCTATCGCGACATCTGGGCCGGCCCGATCACCGAGCTGAACCCGCCTCTGAAGTTCCTGCAGCCACAGCAGCGAGTTGAGCTGTCGTTGACCGATGCCGAACGGTTGGGTCTGAGCAGCGGTGACGAGGTGGACGTGTCGCAGAACGGAGCGAGCGTTCGCGCGCAGGTGGCCGTGAAGGAACGACTGCAGGAGGGCGTCTGCTTCCTGATCGAGGGGACCGCCGAGGACAACGCGAACGGGTTGCTCAACGGCGGACCGGTGACGGTCGAGATCACCAAGGTCCCAGCCGCAGTCGGAGGGCAGCCCGCGTGATCCCGGTCGCCGACACCCAGTTCGTCGAAGCCACCTGGGTGATGGTCGTCAAGAGCCTGGTGATCTTCGCCGTGATCTTCGGCATCTTGCCGCTGATGACGGTCCTGGAGCGCAAGCTGATCGGACGGTTCCAGCACCGCTACGGGCCCAACCGGGTCGGCCCGTTCGGCATTTTGCAGCCGCTCGCCGACGTCGGCAAGCTGCTCAGCAAGGAGGCTTTCATGCCGGACAACGCGATCCGCAGCCTCTTCATCCTCGGCCCGCTGCTGCCGGTCCTCTCCGGGGTGCTGGCGCTGGCGATCATCCCCTGGGGCGACGTCCAGGACGGCGTCGGCCTCTACGGGATCGATGTCCCGATCGGCATCTTGTACTTCTTCGCCGTCGGCTCGATCGCCTTCTACGGGGTGCTCCTCGGCGGCTGGGCCTCGGGCTCGAAATACAGCCTGCTCGGCGCGATGCGCGGCGCCGCCCAGCTGATCTCCTACGAGGTGGCGATGGGCCTGGCGCTGCTCGGCGCGATCATCATGGGCGGCTCGCTCTCGCTGGTCGACCTGGTCCACGCCCAGGGGGCGATGTGGTTCATCGTGCCCCAGTTCGTCGGCTTCCTGATCTTCATGCTGGCCGGCTTCGCCGAGACCAACCGGACGCCGTTCGACATGCCCGAGGCCGACGCCGAACTGGTGCAGGGCTTCATGACCGAGTACGGCGGCATGCGCTTCGGCAGCTTCCTGCTGGTCGAATACATGGAGATCCTGGTCGTCTCGGGAATCGCCGCGGCGGTCTTCCTCGGCGGCTGGATGGGCCCCGGCCCGGGCTTCCTCGACCCGATCTGGATGCTGGCCAAGATCATCGGCCTGATCCTCGTCTTCATCTGGGTGCGGGCGACGCTGCCGCGCCTGCGCTACGACCAGCTGATGAGCCTAGGCTGGAAGGTGCTGCTGCCGCTGGCGACGCTGAACGTCCTCGTCACCGCGGTCCTGGTGGTGGTGACGTGAGCGAGTTCCCGTATTTGAAGGACCAGGACGTGGTCGAGGTGCAGCGTGGGCCCGAGCCGGGCGGGCTCGGCGGCGCCTACCGCGCCTTCGGCGAGACGCTGCGCGGGCTGAAGACGACGATGGCGCGGCTGGTCGAGGGGCCGCTGACGATCGAGTACCCGGAGGAGAAGACGCCCGTCTACCCGCGCTTCCGCGGGCGGCACAAACTCCACAAGTTCGAGGACACCGGGCTGGAGAAGTGCGTCGGCTGCTCGCTCTGCGCCGCCGCCTGCCCGGCCGACTGCATCCGCGTCGTCGCCGCCGAGAACATCCCCGGCGAGCGAGTCTCGGCCGGCGAGCGCTACGCCGCCGTCTACGAGATCAACCTCTCGCGCTGCATCTTCTGCGGCTACTGCGAGATCGCCTGCCCCTTCGACGCGATCACGATGGGCCACGACTACGAGATGGCCGACTACGACCGCGAGAACCTGATCTTCACCAAGGAGATGCTGCTCGCCGAGCCGCTCGAGCGGACGCCGCTGAAAGCGGAGGGCGAGTAGTGGAAGAGGTGCTCTTCTTCGGCGCCGCGCTCGGCGCCCTCGGCGGGGCGATCGGGGTCGTCGCCCTGCGCAACCCCTTCTACGGCGTGCTGGCGCTGATCGTCCACCTCTTCTCCCTCGCCGTGCTCTACCTCCTGCTCAGCTCGGCCTTCGTAGCCGCCGCACAAGTAGTGGTCTACGCCGGCGCCGTAATGGTTCTCTACGTCTTCGTAGTCGCCTATGTCGGCGGAGGCGGCGAGTCGGCCTGGGAGTCGATCCCCGGCCAACGCTTCCTGGCCCCCCTCCTAGGCATCGCCGTCTTCGTAGAGCTGGCCATAGCCGTCCTAAGCTCCTCCCTCCTAGCCCTAGGCACCGACGGCCCCGACGTCAAACCCGGCTTCGGCGACCCCGCCGCCATCGGCACCCTCCTGCTGGAGAAGTTCCTGGTGCCCTTCGAGGCCAGCTCAATCCTGCTCCTGATTGCAGCAGTAGGAGCAGTAGTTCTCGCTGGCCGCCGCCGGGAGGCTGCATGAGCGCTGAGTGGTTTGTAGTTCTCTCATCCTTACTCTTCGCCGTCGGAGCAACCGGGATCCTCATCCGACGCAGCCCGGTGGTGATCCTGCTCTGCCTCGAGCTGATGCTCAACGCCGGCAACCTCGCCCTGGTCGCCTTCAGCCGCATGGTCGGCAACCAGGAGGGGCAGGTATTCGCCTTGGTGGTGATGGTCGTCGCCGCCTGTGAGGTCGTCGTCGGGCTCGGCCTGATCGTCGCGATCTTCCGCCGCAAGCTGCCGCTCGACGTCGATGAGCTGCGGGAGCTGCGCGGATGAGCGCAACCGCCTGGGCCTGGCTGGTCCTGCTGCTGCCGCTGCTCGGCTCGATCGTCGTCTCGCTCGGCTTCCGGACGATCCCGGCGCGGGTCGCGGGCATCGTCGGCACCGCGTCGATCGGCCTCGCCTTCCTCTGCGCCGTCGCCGCGCTGCTCAACCTGCTCGGCGACGAGCCCGAGGCGCGCCACCACGCCTCCTCGCTCTGGACCTATGCGAGCGCCGGCGGCCTCGACATCCAGCTCGGCATCTACGTCGACCAGCTCTCGACCTTCATGATCCTCGTCGTCACCGGGGTCTCGACCCTGATCCACCTCTACTCGTTCGGCTACATGCGCTCCGACGAGGGCTACCGCCGCTTCTTCGCCTACCTCAACTTCTTCGTCTTCTCGATGCTGCTGCTGGTCCTCGCCGGCAACTTCGTCCTGCTCACCGTCGGCTGGGCCTTCGTCGGCTTCGCCTCCTACGCGCTGATCAGCTTCTGGTACCGGCGCACGACCGCGACCAAGGCGGGGATGAAGGCCTTCGTGATCAACGTCGTCGGCGACATCGGCCTCGTCCTCGCCGCCTTCCTGATCTTCCGTGAGCTGGGCAGCTTCGACTTCGAGACCGTCTTCGCCAGAGCGCCCGAGGTCTTCGCCCAGGGCGAGTGGACGATCACCGCGATCTGCCTGCTGCTGCTGGTCGGCGCCTTCGCCAAGTCGGCGCAGATCCCCTTCCACACCTGGCTGCCCGACGCGATGGAGGGGCCAACCCCGGTCTCCTCGCTGATCCACGCGGCGACGATGGTCACCGCCGGCGTCTACCTGATCGCCCGCACCAACATCCTCTTCTACCTCGCCCCGACGGCCGCCGACATCGCCGCCTTCGTCGGCCTGGCGACGCTGCTCGTCGCCGGCACGATCGCGATCGCGATGACCGACCTGAAGCGGGCGATCGCCTACTCGACGATGAGCCAGATCGGCTACATGATCATGGGCGTCTCGATCGGCGCCTACTCGGCCGGCCTCTTCCACCTGATGACCCACGCCTTCTTCAAGGCGCTGCTCTTCATGGCGGCCGGCTCGATCATCTCGGCGATGGCGAACCGCCAGGACATCGACCGGATGAGCGGTTTCTGGAAGGCGATGCGGTTCACCTCGCTGATGCTCTTGATCGGCGGCCTGGCGCTGGCCGCCTTCCCGCTCACGTCGGGCTTCTTCTCGAAGGACTCGATCCTCGCTTACGCAGAGCTGCGCGGGGGGATGTACTTCTGGATGGCGATCGGCGGCTACGTCGGCGCCTTCCTCACCGCGCTCTACACCTTCCGGCTGATCTTCCGCGTGCTGCCGGGCAAGCCCTGCGAGGAGGCGCAGCACCTGATCGACACCGGCGAGCTGTACCACGGGCCGGCGATCAATCCGGCAAACGAAGAGGAGGAGGACACCGACGTCGGCTTCCCCGGGGCGCACCACCACATCGCGGAGCAGTCCCGATCGATGGCGGTGGCGATGGCGCTGCTCGGCTTCGGCGCGCTCTTCGCCGGCTTGGTCCAGGTGCCCGGCGTCGACAACGTCCTCTTCGGCTTCCTCGAGCCCGGCTTCCACGACTCGCCGCTGGCCGAGATCCACCCCTCGGTCGGCGCCGAGTGGCGCGGCCTGGCGATCGGCGGCGCGATCTCGCTGCTCGGCATCGCCACCGCCTGGCTGCTCTGGGCGCAGCGGCCGGAGCTGCCGCGGGCCTTCCGCGCGCGCTTCCGCCCCCTCTACGAGCTGGCGGTCAACAAGTGGTACTTCGACGAGGCGATCGAGCTCCTGGTCGTGCGGCCGGCGCTCGCGGTGGGCCGCTTCGCGAACGACACCTTCG
>DATDBO010000061.1:0-16377 GCA_036524775.1 Solirubrobacterales bacterium | reverse complement strand
GCTCGAATCGTCCCCCGCCGGGATGCCGGGCCTCGACGGCGGTGACGACGACCTCGCCGACCCGGCTCGATTCCCCCGGCGCCAGCTCCGAGACGGCGGCGAAGCCCTGGCGCTCGAGCAGCCCCGCAGACCCCGGCGCGGCGAGCACCGGGACCTCGCGGTCGATCCGGCGCAGCGAGGGCAGGTCGGCGTGGTCGTGGTGCAGGTGGGAGATCAGCACCGCGTCGAGGCCCTTCGTCGCGCCCGGCGCCGGCGGGGGCCCGTGGCGGCGCAGCGGCCCGACCCGCGCGCGCAGCACCGGGTCGGTGATCAGCCGGGCCCCGTCGAGCTCGGCGAGGACGGTCGCGTGCCCCACCCAGGTGACCCGGTCGGGCATCTCACCCCGCCGCCGGCCTGCGGCGATGTCGGGAGCGCCGCGTATCGTCCGCCGCGGCGATGAGCGAGCGTCCAGTGACCGAGATCGACCCGGGCGAGCTGAGCGGACTCTTTGCCGCGCCGCAGTGGCTGCGCGACCTCGGCATCTCCGCTTGGCTCCTGGTCGGAGTCGCGGCGGCGCTGGTCGGCGCGATCTGGCTTCTCTCGCTGACCGAGACGATCGTGCTGCCGGTGATCGTGGCCGGGATCATCGCCTCGGTGACCTCTCCGCTCGTCGACTGGTTGCGCCGGCACGGGGTCCCGAGGGGGATCGGCGCCGGGCTCGTCTTCCTCGCGATCATCGCAGTCGGCGTCGGCGTCGGGCTGCTGATCCTGACCGGGATCGCCAGCCAGGCGGACAGCCTCTCGGAGCGGCTTCGCGAAGGGGCGGGCGAGATCGAGTCCTGGGTCGGCGACCTCGGGGTCAAGGCGACGACCGCCGCCGGCGCGAACGCCGATGCAAGCGCTTCGGTCAGCGCCGCCTTCGAAGCCCTGACCCACGGCGTGCTGGGCGGTGTCGACAAGCTGGCGTCGCTCGCGGTCTTTCTCTCCTTCACCGCCCTCAGCCTGTTCTTCCTGCTCAAGGACGCCCCCGCCATCGGCGGCTTCGTCGAGCGCCATCTCGGCGTGCCCGTGCCGGTTGCCCACTCGATGCTGGGCCGGGTGGCCGGCAGCATGCGGGGGTACTTCGCCGGTGTCACCGCCGTCTCGCTCTGGAGCTCGCTGATCGTCGGCGCAGGCGCGCTCGCCCTCGGAGTCCCGCTGCCCGGCACGATCGCCGCGGTCACCTTCGTCGGCGGCTACGTCCCGTATCTGGGTGCCTGGACGGCGGGGGCCTTCGCGGTCCTGATCGCCCTCGGCGGCGAGGGACCGGAGGCGGCGCTTGCGCTCGCCGTCGTCGTTCTGCTCGCGAACGGCATCCTCCAGCAGCTCGTCCAGCCGATCGCCTACGGCGCCGCTCTCAAACTGCATCCGCTCGCGGTGCTGATCGCGACGATCGCCGGTGGCTGCCTGTTCGGCACGGTCGGACTGGTGTTGGCGGCGCCGCTGCTCTCCGCCGCGGTGCGGATCTCGGCCGACCTCAGGGCGGCCGAGGCCGGCGCCTGAGGAAATTTTCACGAGCGTGTCGATTTCGGCGACCTTCGTTCGTCGTATGGGTAAAAGGCGGGAACATCGAGCACACCGAGCCCCGCGGATACGACCCGAAAGGACACCGAGATGAGAGTGATGGCGATAGTCAAGGCAAGCGAGGACTCCGAGGCGGGCAAGATGCCCAGCGAGGAGCTGCTCGCCGCGATGGGCGAGTTCAACGAGGAGATGGTCAAGGCCGGGGTGCTGCTCGCCGGCGAGGGCCTGCACCCGTCCTCCAAAGCCGCCCGGGTCAGCTTCGGCGGCGGCGGCGAGCGGACCGTGATCGACGGCCCCTTCGCCGAGACCAAGGAGCTGATCGCCGGCTACTGGCTGATGCAGGTGCGCTCCTTCGACGAGGCGGTCGAGTGGATCAAGCGCTGCCCCAACCCACACGACGAACCGGGTGAGATCGAGATCCGCCAGGTCTTCGAGGCCGACGACTTCGGCGAGGAGTTCACGCCCGAGCTGCGCGAGCAGGAGGAGCGCATCCGGGAGCAGGCGGAGCAGAACCAGTAGCGGGCCGGACGGCGCGGCGGGCGAGCAGAGCATGGAAGCGGAAGACGCCCGCCGCGCGATCGACGCGGTCTGGAGGATCGAGTCGGCCCGGCTGATCGCCGGGTTGGCCCGCGTCGCGGGGGACGTCGGCGTGGCCGAGGACCTGGCCCAGGACGCGCTCCTCGCCGCGCTCGAGCAGTGGCCCCGGTCGGGCGTTCCCGACAACCCCGGCGCCTGGCTGATGACGACGGCGAAGAACCGGGCGATCGACCGCATGCGCCGCAACGAGATGGCGGCTCGCAAGGAGGAGCAGCTGGGGCACGAGGTCGAGCTGCGCGCACGGCTGGCCGAACCCGATCTCGCCGCCGCGGCCGACGACGAGATCGAAGACGACCTGCTCAGCCTGATCTTCACCGCCTGCCACCCGGTGCTCGCGACCGAGGCGCGGGTGGCGCTGACCCTGCGCCTGGTCGGCTCGCTGAGCACGGCCGAGATCGCCCGTGCCTTCCTCGCCAAGGAGTCGACCGTGGCGCAGCGGATCGTCCGCGCCAAGCGAACCCTGGCCGAGGCGCGGGTGCCGATCGAGGTGCCGGGCGCCGCCGAGCGCGAGCAGCGCCTCGCCTCGGTGCTGGAGGTGATCTACGCGATCTTCAACGAGGGCTACGCGGCCAGCGGCGGCGAGGAGTGGGTCCGCGTCGACCTCTGCGAGGAGGCGATGCGGCTGGGACGGATCCTCGTCGGGCTCATGCCGCGCGAGCCCGAGGCGCTGGGGCTGGTGGCGTTGATGGAGCTGCAGGCGGCCCGCTTCCCGGCGCGCACCGGTGCCGCGGGCGAGGCGATCCCGCTGCTCGAGCAGGACCGCTCGCGCTGGGACTTCGTCCTGATCGGCCGCGGCCTGAAGGCGCTGGAGCGGGCGGAAGCGCTGGGCCGGCCGCTCGGCCCCTACGCGCTGCAGGCGGGGATCGCCGCCTGCCACGCCCGCGCCCGCACCCCCGAGCAGACCGATTGGGAGCGGATCGTCGCCTTCTACGACGGCCTCGACGCGATCACCGGCTCGCCGGTCGTGCGGCTGAACCGCGCCGTCGCCGTCGGGATGGCGTTCGGCCCGGCCGCCGGCCTCGAGCTGCTCGAAGGGCTCGCTTCCGAGCCCGCCCTGGACGGGTACCACCTGCTGCCGGCGGCGCGCGGCGAGCTGCTCGAGCGGCTCGGCCGCACCGAAGAGGCAGAGGCGGAGTTCGCCCGGGCGGCGGCGATGAGCGGCAACGCCCGCGAGCGCGAGCTGCTCCAAGCGCGCGCCGAGGGCCGCCGCTAGGCGGAAAGGACTACACGCCGGGCGTTGAGAAAGGACTCACGCCGGGGCGTTCGCCGATCGGCGGCAGGCCGTGAGGTACCGGGCAGTCTCAGCCGAAGATCAGGTCGACGAGGGCGACGGCAGCCTCGATCAGACCCCCGCGCATGCCGGCCGCGGCCAGCCCCAACCCGAGGGCGATCAAGGCGATGTCTTTGAGCGCATGGTCGGATATGTCGCCATCGGAAGCCGAGCCGCGCGAGGCGCGCTCGAACTCGGCCCGCAGCTCCTGCCGCTCGCCGTCGACGCTGCCGCGCAGGCTCTCGGCCGCGGCGATGGCGGCAGTGGCGGGGTCGCCGCCGCCCCTGCTCTCGATGGCCTCCCGTATGACCTCGCGCCGTCGGTCCGCCTGCAGCGTTGCCAAGAACGGGCCGGGGTCGGGACCGGGATCGGGACCGAACGGGGCGCCCACTGCCTTTTCGAAGACTGTGCGCATCCGCTCCTCGTGCGCTTCGAACAGCGCGATCACGACGCTCATGTGCTCGGCGAGCGTGATCAGGCCCACGTCCAGCGCATCGATCACGACCTGGATGCCCTCGCTGTCGGCGACTAGCCCCTCGCGGGCCGCTTGGGTCCAGTAGGCGTCTAGCGAGACGACTTCGTAACAGAGGGTCGCGGTCCGCGTTGCCTGGGAGTACTCGCTCGGGTTCAGCATGCGGTCAGCATATGATCAGAACAATCTGACTTTATTAACGATTTGTGGTGCTTGTCCCGAGTCCGGTCGGTCTGCTTCAATCGGATGACCAGAGAAAGGAGGTGGTCCTAACTTGATTCACATGCTTGAGGGGACTCTGGAGGTGCAGGGCCGCTAGGCGCCGCACTGGTTCGGGCGCCCGGTGGAATCCACCCCGGGCACCGGCGAGCGCAGGGAGGCGGGCTTTGTCCCACCCGTTCGTGGTTCCCGCGTTTCGTCTCCAAGCACCAGATCAGGGCCGCCTTCGGGCGGCCCTGATGCTTTCCCCACACTCGGCGATCGTGTCGTCCAGTGGCCGTGGGGACCAGCCGAGGCTGCTCCTCGCCTTCTCGCTCGAGATGCGGGTTCGCTTGCCGAGCTGGCCGACGATCGAGCGGACGCCTGGGTCGAAGAGCCCCATGGCCCGCACGACGAAGTTTGGGACGCCGCGGGTCGGTACCTTGCCGGCGTCCTCGCCGAGGCGGTCGCGCAGGACGGCGGCGACTTCGGACATCCACATGAAGGAGTCGACGGCGATGAAGCGCCGGCCGCCCGCGGCGGGGTCGGTCATCGCCCTGATCTCCAGGTCGGCGACGTCGCGCACGTCGACGAAGCTGAAGCCGATCCGCGGCACGCCGGGCATCCCGCCCAGCAGCCGTTCGATCGCCTGCAGCGAGAAGGAGCGGTCCTCGCTCAGTACCGGCCCGACGATCGCGCCCGGATTGATCGTTGCCAGCTTCTCCGTCGCGCCCCGCTCGGCCATGAAATCCCAAGCCGCCCGCTCGGCGATCGTCTTCGAGCGGGCGTAGGGCGTCAGCTTCGGGTTGTCCGGGTCGCTCCAGTCCCCCTCGGCGAGCGGTCTGCCCGAGATCGCTTTCGTGCCACCGGTGACGGCCGCCACCGAGGAGGTGACGACGATCCGCTCGACGCCCGCGTCGAGGCTCGCCCGCAGCACTCGCAGCGTGCCGTCGCGTGCCGGCACGATCAGCTCGTCGGGGTCCTTCGGCTGTTGCGGTGGGAAGGGGGAGGCGACGTGGAGCACGTAGTCGCAGCCGGAGATGGCCTCCGCCCAGCCCTCGTCGGCGAGCAGGTCGGCGGCGTGGAAGGTGAGCCGGTCCTCGGGGTCTACCTCGCCGGCGATCGCGGCGCGCACCTCGGCCTCGCGAGAGAGGTCGCGCACGGTCGTGCGCACCGCGTAGCCGCGGCGCAGTAGCTCGATCAGGCACCAGCTGCCCAGGTAGCCCGAGCCGCCCGTCACCAGCACCGTCTTCGTCTCCGTTCCTGCGGCCCCCATCGTTGCGGGCAGTATGAACGTGAGAGCATCCAGGGGGATGACGGACTTCCTGGTCAAGCGCGACGACCTGCGCGAGTGCCGAATCGACGAGGGCCCGGCGCCCGCGATCGAGCCCGGCCAGGCGCTGCTTCGGGTCGAGACCTTCGGCCTCACCTCGAACAACGTCACCTACGGGGTGTTCGGCGAGGCGATGTCCTACTGGGACTTCTTTCCGACTGAGGAGGATGGCTGGGGACGCGTGCCGATGTGGGGCTTCGCCGCGGTCGAGCGGAGCGAGGCGGAGGGCGTCGAGCCCGGCACCCGCGTGTTCGGCTACCTGCCGCCGTCTTCGCACCTCGTCGTCGCGCCCGCCGACGCCGGCGAGGCGGGCTTCGTCGACGCCTCCCCGCACCGCAAGGCGCTGCCGTCGGCGTACCACCGCTACCTGGCAACCTCGGCCGATTCTTTCTACCGGGCCGACAGCGAGGAGGTCCAGATGCTGTTGCGGCCGCTCTTCTTCACCTCCTTCCTGATCGACGACCAGCTCGACGACGAGGGCCTGGCCGCGGGCGGTCCGGTGCTCGTCTCAAGCGCTTCGAGCAAGACGGCGATCGCAGCCGCGTTCCTGCTCTCGCGGCGCGACGGCGTCGAGCTGGTCGGCCTCACCTCGCCCGGCAACGCCGAGTTCGTCGCGGGCCTGGGGATCTACGACCGCACGGTCGCCTACGACGCGATCGGCTCGCTCGAGCGCGGCCCGGCGACCTTCGTCGACATCGCCGGCGACGGCGACGTCCGCCAGGCCGTCCACACGCACTTCGGCGACGAGCTGGTCCACAGCATGGCGGTGGGGATGACCCACTGGGAGGCCCTGCGCGCCGGGGGCGGCGACCTGCCCGGGCCGCAGCCGAGGTTCTTCTTCGCCCCCGACCGCGTCTCCAAGCGCGCGAAAGACTGGGGCCGCGCCGGCCTCGAGTCGCGCGTCGCCGACGCCTGGCACCCGTTCTGCGAGTGGACGGCGGGCTGGCTGGAGACGATCCGCGGCAACGGCTTCGACGCGGTCCGCGACGCCTACCTCGACGTGCTCGAGGGCCGCGTCGAACCCAAGCAAGCCCACGTGCTCACGCTGTAGGAAGGCGGCGGCGCTACGCTGAGCGCACTCCCTGACCACCGCTCGCATTGGAGGCCACGTGATCAGCAAGACCGACTTCATCGGGGTCCCCTCGCAGGACGCGGAGCGTTCGCGCCGCTTCTATGTCGAGACGCTCGGCCTGCGGCCTGACGATCGCGGCGAATTCGAATTCTGGGCGGGCGACACCTGCTTCGGCATCTGGGAGCCGGCGAAATTCGGCATGGACTTCGCGCCGCAGAAGAACGCCCACCCGGCGCTGCACGTCGACGACGTCGCCGCCGCCCGGGCCGAGCTGGAGGCGAAGGGGGTCGAGTTCACCGGCGAGATCCTCGATACCGGTGTCTGCCACATGGCCTTCTTCACCGACCCCGACGGCAACGACCTGATGCTGCACAACCGCTACGCGCCCTACGAGTAGCGACGCCGATGCTGAGGTTCGAGATCTCGGTCTCCGCCGACGGCTACGTCGCCGGGCCGAACCAGAGCGAGGAGCACCCGCTCGGCGAAGGCGGCGAGCAGCTGCACGAGTGGGTGATCAAGCTGGAGGCCTGGCGCCGCGCCCACGGTCACGAGGGCGGCGAGGTCACGGCGAGCACGCCGCTGTTCGAAAAGGCCCTCGGCGAGGTCGGCGCGGTGATCATGGGCCGCGGCATGTTCGGCGGCGGTCCGGGGCCATGGAGCGAGGAGCCGTGGAACGGCTGGTGGGGCGAGGAGCCCCCCTTCGGGATGCCGGTCTTCGTCCTCACCCACCACGAGCGGGAGCCGTTGACGCTCGGCGAGACGACTTTCGCCTTCGCCGCCGACGGGATCGAGTCCGCGCTCGAGCAGGCCCGGGAGGCCGCGGGCGGCAAGGACGTATCCATCGGCGGCGGTGCGAACGCCATCCAGCAGTGCCTCGCGGCCGGCCTGGTCGACGAGATGCAGCTCAACGTCGTGCCGGTGCTGCTCGGCGGCGGCGCGCGGCTGTTCGAGAACGGCGCCGGCGCCGGCCTGCCGCTGGAGCAGACGCTTGTCGTCCACACCCCCGAAGTCACGCACCTGCGTTACCGGGTCGGCTGACCGGCGGCTCGTTCGCGAGCGGTATGTCGCAGCTCACACTGGCCAGCCGGCCAGTCTGCGAGAATCGGCGCTCGTGACCGACGGGTCGCCCGAACATCTCGACGTGCTGATCGTCGGCGCCGGCCTCTCGGGGATCGGCGCCGCCTGGCACCTCCAAGAGCGCTGCCCCGGCAAGAGCTACGCGATCCTCGAGGCGCGCGACGACCTCGGCGGCACCTGGGACCTCTTCCGTTACCCCGGCATCCGCTCGGACTCCGATATGCACACGCTCGGCTATCGCTTCAAGCCGTGGACCGCGTCGCACTCGATCACCGACGGCGCCTCGATCCTCGAGTACGTGCGGCAGACCGCGCGCGAGAGCGGCATCGAGGACAAGATCCGCTTCCGTCGGCGCGTCGTCGCCGCCGAGTGGTCGAGCGAGGAGGCGCGCTGGACGGTCGAGGCCGAGTGCACGGACAGCGGCGAGAAGGTCCAGCTGACCTGTGACTTCCTCTGGAGCTGCAGCGGCTACTACCGCTACGACGAGGGCTACACGCCCGAGTTCGAGGGCGTCGACCGCTTCCCCGGCCCGATCGTCCACCCCCAGCACTGGCCCGAGGACCTCGACTACGCCGGCAAGCGCGTCGTCGTGATCGGCAGCGGCGCCACCGCCGTGACGCTGGTGCCGGCGATGGCCGAGCAGGCCGCGCACGTGACGATGCTGCAGCGCTCGCCCACCTACATCGCCTCGCTGCCGGCCCAGGACCGGATCGCCAACTGGCTGCGCCGCCGCCTTCCCGACCGCGTCGCTTACTCGATCGTGCGCTGGAAGAACGTCCTGATCCAGACCGCCTTCTACCAGCTCAGCCGCCGCCGGCCGCAGGCGGTCAAGCGCTTCATCCGCCGCGGGGTCGAGCGCGCCCTGCCCGCCGGCTACGACGTCGACAAGCACTTCACCCCCCGCTACGACCCCTGGGACCAGCGCATGTGCCTGGTCCCCGACGGCGACCTCTTCGAGGCGATCTCCTCGGGGGAAGCCTCGGTCGTCACCGACCGCATCGCGAGCTTCACCGAGCGCGGAATCGAGCTCGAGTCCGGCGAGGAGCTGGAGGCCGACGCGATCGTCACCGCGACCGGGCTCAACCTGCTCTTCCTCGGCGGGATGACGCTCGCCGTCGACGGCGAGCCCGTCGACGTCCCGAGCAAGATGACCTACAAGGGGATGATGCTGAGCGGCGTGCCGAACATGGCCTTCACCGTCGGCTACACCAACGCCTCGTGGACGCTGAAGGCGGACCTCACCTCCGAGTACGTCTGCCGCCTGCTGCGCCACATGGATGCGCACGGCCGGCGCCGCTGCGTGCCCGAGGTCGACCCCTCGGTCACCGAGCAGCCGCTGCTCGACTTCACCTCGGGCTATGTCCAGCGCTCGCTCGACCAATTCCCCAAACAGGGCTCGCGAGAGCCTTGGAAGCTGCGCCAGAACTACGTCTTCGACATCCGCACGATCCGCCGCGGCCCGGTCGAGGACGGCGCGATGCGCTTCTCCAACGGCGTGCCCCGCGAGCGGCAGGCGGAGAAGCAGCCGGCCTGACCGTGGCCGCGGACGCCTCGATCGTCGTCCCCGCCAGCTTCAACGGTCCGCTCGAGAGCGGCAACGGCGGCTACAGCTCGGGCGCGGTGGCGGCCTTCGTCGAAGGCGCCGCCGAGGTCAGCCTGCGGCGGCCCGTGCCGCTCGACGCCGAGCTCGCGATCGACCGCGAGAAGGACGGCAGGGTGCTGGCGCTCGACGGCGAGGAGGTCGTCGCCGAAGCCCGCCCGGCGCCCGATTTCGAGCTCGAGGTGCCGGCGCCGGTCGACGTCGAGGAGGCCCGCGCCGCGACCGCCGGCTACCGCGGTCCCGAGGACAACGTCTTCAGTCGCTGCTTCGTCTGCGGTCGCAAGCGCGAGGACTCGCTCGGCGTCTTCGCCGGGCCGGTCGAGGGGCGCGAGCTGGTCGCCACGCCCTGGACGCCGCCGCAGTGGGCGGCGGACGAGAGCGGGAACGTACGACCGGAGATCGTCTGGGCGGTGCTCGACTGCCCCACCTACTTCGCCGCCTACCTGCACCATCCCGACCCGCTGCCGCCCGGCGTCCTCGCCCGCTTCACCGCGCGGCTCGAGGCGCCGGTCCGCGCCGGCGAGGAGCACGTCGTCATCGCCTGGCCGATCGAGGCCGACGGGCGCAAGCACCACGCCGGCGTGGCAATCGTCTCGCCGGACGGCGAGGTCCTGGCCCGCGCCCGCGCGCTCCTGATCGAGCCCCGCGCCTGACGCAACCGACATTGACCCCCCTGGGGTGGGGTGAATGTCGGATGCGTTTCAGCCCGCGTTCGCCTCGAGCCGCTCGGCGAGGCGGTTCTTGCCGAGGCCGCGGGCGGCCTCGGCGGCGCCGGCCCAGTCGGTCGGCGCGTCGGGCGGGCGCTCGACCCCGGCGTCGCGCAGGGTGGCGATGTCCTTGAAGGCGAGCAGCTCCTCGCGGGCGTCTAGCAGGGCGCCGCGCAGCTTCGGCCGCGGCTCGCGGATCGCATTCTCGAGCACCGCCTCCAGCGAGCCGTGCTTACGCAGCAGCTCGGCCGCCGTCTTCGGGCCGACGCCCTTGGCGCCCGGCAGGCCGTCGGAGGGGTCGCCGCGCAGGGCGATGAAGTCGGGCACCAGCTCCGGGTCGATGCCGTAGCGCTCGCGCACCTCCGCTGGGCCGACCTCTTCCGCGCCTTTCTTGCCGCCGGTCTTGACGTAGAGGACGGTGACCCGCTCGCCGGCGCACTGGTACATGTCGCGGTCGCCGGTCATCAGCAGCGCCTGGCCGCCGGCCTCCGCCTCGCGGCGGGCGTAGGTGCCGAGCAGGTCGTCGGCCTCGAGCTCCTCGCTGGTCGCGACCGTCCACCCGAAGGCCGCGAAGAAGTCGCGGCAGGCGGCGAACTGGGGCGAGAGGTCGTCGGGCATCGCCGCCTCGCGCTCGGCGTGGTAGGCGGGGTAGAGCTCCGTGCGGTACGAGGCGGCGTCGGGGCCGAAGCAGAGGACGACGGCGCGCGGGTCGTGGACTTCGATCTCGCGCAGGATCAGGTTCGCGGTGCCGAGCAGGGCGTTGACCGGCCGCCCGTCCGGCCCCACGATCGAGTCCGGCAGCGCGTAGTAAGCCCGGAAGAGCAGGGAAGGCGTGTCGATGGCGAGCAGAGGGGCGGGCACGGCCTCAGCCTAGACACGATTCCCGACTTGACCCCACCCCAGTGGGGAAAAGTCGGGAACGACGGTAGATTCGACCGCGCATGAGCTTCCTCGAGCCCGCACCGCCGCCGTTCGAGTACGAGGAGTGGCGACGGCGGCCGCACCTGGAGCGGATCAAGGTGCTCGCCCAGGACTGGGCGCTGAACGGGTTCGGCACGCCGGGCTTCGTCTACCTGCTCTACCTGGTCAAGCTCGTCCTCTACGCCGGCGGCGGGTTGCTGGTGATCTCGGCGACCACCGACGGGCTTGGCGGACTGGGCGACCTCGGGTCCTGGTGGGCCGAGCCGATCGTCTTCCAGAAGGCGGTGATCTGGACGATGCTCTGGGAGGTGCTCGGGCTCGGCGCCGGCTCGCTGCCGCTCACCTTGCGCTTCTCGCCGATGATCGGCGGCGTTCTCTACTGGCTGCGGCCGGGGACGACGCGGCTGCCGCCCTGGCCCGAGCGCGTGCCGTTCACGGCCGGCACCCGGCGCACCCTCTTCGACGTCGCCCTCTACGCCGGCCTGATCGCCGCCGCGCTCGAGCTGCTGCTCTCCGGCGGCATCGACGCGACCGCGGCGAGCGCCGGCCGACTCGACCCGGTCGCCGTCGGCGTCCTGCTCGCCCTCCTTGTCGCGCTCGGGCTGCGCGACAAGGTGCCCTTCCTCGCCGCCCGCGCCGAGATCTACGGCAACCTCGCGATCGTCTTCCTCTTCCCGGTGACGAACATGATCGTCGCCGCGCAGCTCGTCTTCGTCTGCATCTGGTGGGGCGCCGCGTCCTCCAAGCTCAACCGTCACTTCCCCTTCGTGGTCACGGTGATGATCAGCAACACGCCGTGGAATCGCTGGCGGGCGGCGAAGAAACGCCTATATCGCGACCACCCGGAGGACATGCGACCGTCGTCGATCGGTGCCCTGACCGCCCACATGGGCACCGTGATGGAGTTCACCCTGCCGGCGATCCTGCTCGTCTCGCAGGGCGGCTGGATCGGCACGATCGCCGTCGCCGGGATGGTGATCTTCCACCTCCACATCCTCTCCACCTTCCCGCTGGCGGTGCCGCTGGAGTGGAACATCTTCATGGTCTTCGGCTTGCTCTTCCTCTTCGGCCACTACGGCGACGTGCCGTTCTCGACCGTCGACGACCCGCTGCTCCTGGCGATCCTCGCCCTCACCTGCGTCGGCCTGCCGGTGCTCGGCAACTTCCGTCCCGACCTCGTCTCCTTCCTGCCCTCGATGCGCTACTACGCCGGCAACTGGGCGACCAGCCAGTGGCTCTTCCGCCGCGAGGGCGAGACGAGTGCCGAGGCCAAGCTCGACGCCGAGCTGGTCAAGCCGGCGCCGATCGTCACCGAGCAGCTCGCCAAGTTCTACGACCCGGAGATGATCGAGGTGCTCGTCTACAAAGGCCTCGCCTTCCGCTCGATGCACTCGCACGGGCGGGCGCTCAACGGCCTCGTCCAGCGGGCCGTGCCCGACGTCGAGGACTACGTAGTGCGCGAGGGCGAGCTGGTCGCCGGCGTCGCGCTCGGCTACAACTTCGGCGACGGCCACTTCCACGGCCGGCAGCTGCTGACGGCGATCCAGGAGCGCTGCCGCTTCGAGCCGGGCGAGGTGCGCGTCGTCGTGCTCGAGTCGCAGCCCGCGCACGTGCAGCGCCAGCGCTACCGGATCTACGACGCGGCCGACGGCCTGGTCGAGGAGGGCTGGGTGAACGTCGCCGACATGGTCGAGCGGCAGCCGTGGCTGGACGAGCGCCCGTTTCCGGTGGAGGAGGTGACGGCGGGCGGCCCCGCGGATCGCGCCCCCGAGCCGGTATGAGCAGCGCGAGCGTCGTCGGCGCAGGACCCAACGGCCTCGTTGCCGCCGCGACGCTGGCCAAGAGTGGGGTGGAGGTGACCGTGATCGAGGCCGCCCCGACCATCGGCGGCGGCACTCGCACCAGTGAGCTCACCCTGCCGGGGCTGTTGCACGACGACTGCTCGGCCTCGCACCCGTTCTCGGTCGGCTCGCCGGCCCTGACCTCGCTCGATCTCGCGCGGCACGGCTTGGAGTGGGCCTGGGCCGACGTCGAGGTCGCGCATCCCTTCGACGACGGCACCGCCGCGACGATGGTCCGCTCGATCGAGGAGACGGCAGCCGGGCTCGGCTCCGCCGGCCGCGCCTGGAAGCGCCTGTTCGGCCCTTCCTCGGCGCGTTTCGACGACATCAGCGAGGACATCATGCGGCCGCTGGCGCACCTGCCGCGCCACCCGCTCGCCCTCGCCCGCTTCGGCCCGCTGGCTGCGGCGCCGGTCTCGGCGCTCTCCCGCACGCTGCCCACCCCGGAGGCGCGGGCGCTCTTCGGCGGCACTGCCGCCCACTCCTTCAGCCCCTTCTCTCGGCCCTTCAGCTCGGCGGCCGGCGTGGCGCTCACCTGCGCCTGCCATCGCAACGGTTGGCCCGTCGCTCGCGGCGGCTCGCAGGCGATAGCCGAGGCGCTCGCAGCTGTGGTGCGCGAGCACGGCGGGCGGATCGAGACCGGTCGACCGGTGCGCTCGCTCGACGAGCTGCCCGTCGCCGACGCGATCTTCCTTGACCTGGCGCCCGTCGCTGTGGTCGAGATGGCCGGCGACCGCCTTCCGGGGCGTGTCGCGCGCGCCTACCGCCGCTACAAGCACGGCCCGGGCGCCTTCAAGGTCGACCTGGCGGTCGAGGGTGGGGTGCCTTGGACGGCTGAGCCGGCGCGCCGCGCCGGGACCATCCACGCGATCGGCTCCTACGAAGAGATCGCCGAGAGCGAGCGCCAGGTCCACCGCGGCCGCATGCCGGAGCGACCCTTCGTGCTCGTCTGCCAGCAGTACCTCGCCGACCCCTCGCGATCGAACGGCAACGTGCACCCGCTTTGGGCCTACGCCCACGTGCCGAACGGCTACACGGGAGACGCGACCGAGGCCGTGATCGACCAGCTCGAACGCTTCGCCCCGGGCCTGCGCGAGCGCATCCTCGCCCGCCACGTCCGCACCCCCGCCGACCTCGCCTCCTACAACCCCAACTACGTCGGCGGCGACATCATCACCGGGGCCAACACGCCGCTGCAGTCGTTGATCCGGCCCCGGATCTCGCTCGACCCCTACGCCACCGGCATCCCCGGCGTCTACATCTGCTCCGCCGCCACCCCGCCCGCCCCCGGCGCCCACGGCATGAACGGCTACAACGCCGCCCAAGCGGCACTGCGCCGGCTGCGCTGACGGTCGGCCGAGCTCGCCGGTCCTCTAGGTTTGTGCGCCGATGAGCGATCTTGCGCAAAGCGACGGCCGTGCAGCGAACGCCCTCCAGATCGAGGGGCTGGCCAAGCGCTACCCGACCGGGGTCGAGGCGCTGCGCGGGGTCTCGCTCGAGATCGCCCCGGGTGAACTGTTCGGCCTGTTGGGGCCGAACGGGGCGGGCAAGTCGACGCTGATCCACTGCACGACCGGGCTGGCGCAGCCGACCGGCGGGGCGATCCACGTCTTCGGCCACGACGCGATCGCCGACTACGGCCCGGCGCGGCAGGCGGTCGGCCTGGCACCGCAGGAGGTCAACCTCGATTGGTTCCTGACGGTCGAGGAGACGCTCGACTACCACGCCGGCTACTTCGGCATGCCGAAGCGCGAGCGGCGCGAGCGCACGCGCGAGCTGCTCGACACCTTCTCGCTGACCGAGAAGGCCGACGAACGCACCCGCACGCTCTCGGGCGGGATGAAACGGCGGCTGATCCTGGCGCGGGCGATGATGCACCGGCCGCGCCTCTTGATCCTCGACGAGCCGACCGCGGGCGTCGACGTCGAGCTGCGGCTTGAGCTGTGGCACTACGTGCAGCGGATCAACCAAGAGGGGACGACGATCCTGCTCACCACCCACTACATCGAGGAGGCCGAGCAGCTCTGCGACCGGATCGCCTTCATCGCCGAGGGCCAGATCGTCGGCGAGGGGACGAGCGCCGAGCTCGCCGCCAAGTACGGCGTCGCCAACCTCGAGGACGCCTACCTGGCGCTGGTCGGTCGCAAGGAGCTGTCGCGCTCACACGTCGAGGTGACCCCGGCATGAGCGCCGCCCAGATCCGCTTCGCGACGCTCTGGCGGCGCGAGGTCAACCGCTTCATGAAGATCAAGAAACAGACGCTCGGCGCGCCGCTGTTGGAAACCTTCCTCTACATCAGCGTCTTCGGCGCCGCGCTCGGCTCGCGGGTCGGCGAGCTGCACGGGATCGACTACGTCGTCTTCGTCATCCCCGGCCTGATCATGATGGCCTGGTCGATCAACTCCTTCGCCAACAACTCCTCCTCGATCCTCCAGCAGAAGTTCCAGGGGGCGATCCAGGACCAGCTCTCCTCGCCGGCCTCTCCGCTGGAGTTGCTCCTGGCCTTCTCGCTCGGCGGCTTCATGCGCGGCCTGATCGTCGCGGTGCTGACCTTCAGCGCCGCCTCGTTGCTGGTCGACTTGCCGGTCGACCACGTCCTCGTTCTGATCCCGTCGCTGTTCCTCGTCGGCTTCTTCTTCTCGCAGCTCGGCGTGCTGATCGGCGTCCGCGCCGAACAGTTCGACGACGTCGCCTTCGCCCAGACCTTCGTCCTGCAGCCGCTGATCTTCCTCGGCGGCGTCTTCTACTCGGCGACGCTGCTGCCGGAGCCCTTCCAGACCCTGACTCACTTCAACCCGATCTTCTACATGATCAATCTGGTCCGCTACGGATTCGTCGGCTTCAGCGAAGTCAGCGTCGCCCTCTCGCTGTTGGCGCTGACCGCGGCCACCGCGGCGATCTTCTTCGTCAATCTGCGACTCTTCTCGCAGGGATATCGCCTGCGGGCCTAACGACCCTTGCTCGGAAAGGAGCCTTAGTGAAGAAATCGACTCGTCCATTCGCCGCTCCGGCCAGGACCGCTGTGGTGGCGGGCGTGGCCGCTCTACTCGCGCTCTGCGCATTCGCCTCGCTCGCCTCGGCGGCGACGATCTACATGAAAGGCGGCAAAGCCGGCCTCCGCTTCACCGGGCCGAAAACGCTCGTCAACGGGGAAGAGCTGGAGATCGTCAACCAGACCGACCCGCACAAGTTCGGTCCCCACACCTTCTCGCTGGTGACCAAAGGCTCGCTGCCGAAGACGCCGAAAGCGCGGCAGCTCTGCTTCACGCCGAAACACATCTGTCGGTCGATCGCGACCTGGCACGGCGTCAAAGGCAACGGGCCGGTGAAAGTCAACCCGGTGATCGGGCCGAACGGCTGGAGCGCTCTCGGCAGCACCACCGCCGTCGGCGACTCCTGGTTCACCGGCAACAAAGCCGGCACCTCGTTCGCTGCGCCGACTGCGTTCGACACCTCGGCCGGAGCCCAGAGGATCTACTTCCTCTGCGCGATCCATCCCTGGATGCAGGGCACGACCAACGTCCTGCCGGGCGGCTAGCAACGGACCGCTCGACCGAATCTCAGCCCCGCCTGGGGCGCCGGGCCTTCCTCGGCGCCCTGGGCGGCGGCGCACTCGCGGCGCTGCTGCCCTCCGGCCTGCGCTCGGCACCCGCTGCGGCGCCGGCGAGCCCCGCGCCGCCGATGCTCGCCCGTCGCGGCCACGGCCCGGCGCCCTTCCGGGCGCCCCTGCTGATTCCCGAGGAGCTG
>DATDBO010000060.1:0-5352 GCA_036524775.1 Solirubrobacterales bacterium | reverse complement strand
GACGCCGCCGTAACTGAGCACGCCCGCCGGCTTGTAGAGCCATTCCTGCAGGAGCACCTGGACCGCATTCACCAGCGCGGCAGGAGCGAAATAGTCGTATTCCGGCGTCACGAAGAGAAAGGCGTCGGCGGACTCCACGCTGGTGCTCCAGCGTTTGGTCGTCGCGTTGGCGTATTGGCGTGTCGCCGGGTGCGCCGCCTCGTCAAGGAGGGGAAGGTGGAAGTCCGCGAGGTCGACCAGCTCCACCGCGAACTTGCCGTGCTCGACGGCGGTGTCCTTCAGCCATTCTGCGATGACAGGACCGATCCGGCCGGGACGGGTCGAGCCGATGATGATGTTGAGCTTGAGCGCCAAAGGTGCATCCTCGATGAGCGCCCGCCAAGCATTTGCAGAGCCGGCGGGCAAGTGGGTTGTTGTCAGTTCCGGCAAGGGCCGGCCGCTCGGGCCCCGCGGCGAAAGGGAGGCCTCAAAACCGCGCCCGATCCAAGGATGGGACGGCCCGCCTGGGGGCGGCGAGCCGTGTCGATCCGACGACGAAACTCATCGGCCGTCGCACGGGCGACGTGAACCTCGCGGCTTCAGTCCCCGTAGACCGTTGCGCGGGCGATCTCACGGACGTTCAGCCGCGAAACGCCGAAGTCGGCCAGATGGCGGTCGCTCAGAGCGTTGAGCTCCTTGTAGGTCGCGAGATACTCTCGGTAGTCAGCGTAGCTCTGGCGCAGTCGGGCGAGGAGAGCCGGCTGCTCGACATATTGGGCGTGGGCGTGAGGATTGAGTGCGTGAGCCATGATGCGTTTCCTTTTCGGTTTGGGTGGAGGGCCAACGAGCGTGCCCGAGTCGATTTCGTATTGCACTCTTACGTCGGATCGACTAAAGAGTCAACATGAAAACGCGCTCATGGGAGATTTTGGATGGCAAAGATTGATCTGGTCCGCCGGGCAGAGATCGGCCGGGAAAAGCGGGCGAGGACACGCGCGCAGATCCTGGAAGCAGGTGCGCTGCTTCTGGCCGAGCGGCCGCCCGAGGCGCTCACCGTCGATGCCATCGTGGAGGCCGCGGGCGTCGCCAAGGGCACATTCTACTATCATTTCCTGAGCATCAGCGAGCTGGCCGCCGCCGTAGGCGTGATGCTCGGCGAGAGCTTCGACGAGATGCTGACGCCAGCGAAGCTGGAGCTGAGCGATCCTGTCGCTCGCCTCGCATTTATGTCCACGCAGTTCCTGGAAAAGGCGATCTCGGACCAGGTCTGGGCTCGCCTCGTCGTGCAGAGCTCGCAGTCGCCGACCGAATTCGCCCGGGGCATTCGGGAGCATCTCAAAGGCGACCTCGCCGATACCATCGCCCAGGGACGCATGGTTGTGAAGGACGTCGATCTCGCCGCGGACATAGTCATCGGCATCCTGCTTCAGATCATGCGCGGCATCATCGAGCGCGGCGCACCCCACGATCTGATCCGCGAGGCTTTGGACGCCGTGCTCCGCGCTCTTGGCGCCGCCGAGACGGGGCTCGACGGCCTGGACGACGTCCTCGATGGGCAGCCGGGCGAGGGCGCCACGCCATGATCGCCGAGCGCTCGGAGGCCGCGGCGTCCGCGAGCGGACCGCAGCCTCGATCACAACCGACCCTGACGGCTGGCGGCGGCTCCGCTGACCCGGCGCGCCGGCGCCGTGCCGGGCAGGAGAGCCTCGGTCGGCGAGGCTCCACCGCGGGCAACCGTCGCGGCTGGCCCGCGCTGTTCCGCCTTGGCGTTCTCGCGACGCTGGCGTTCACCTCTGGTTGCGCCGGCCCGCGCGGCGCGGTGGCGATCGACCCCGCCGCGGTCGGGACCGGCGCGGCGGCGCCGGTACTGGTCGCCAGCGCGCGCGCCCCGGCCGAGGGCTCGGCGGTCTTCGGCTCTGGGCGGGCGCCGCTCAGCTTTGCTCGCTTCGCCGTCTCGGTCCCGCCCGACCGGGAGCCGGGCTCGGTCACTTGGCCGGGCCGCGTTGCCAACCCGCGCACCGACTTCGTGACGCTGGAAGCCGCGCGCCTGCGCGACGACGAGGCGTTCGTGGCCGCGATCGATCGCGAGCTCGGCCGTAAGCGGAACGACGAGGCGATCGTGTTCGTGCATGGCTTCAACAACACCTTCGCCGAAGGGCTCTACCGACAGGCGCAGCTCGCCCACGACTTCGCGCTGCCCGCGGTATCGGTGAACTTCGCCTGGCCGTCGGCCGCGGCTTGGAACGGCTATCCCTACGACAAGGAGAGCGCCATCTTCGCCACGGAAGGGCTGTCGCGCACCCTTGATCTCGTCGCCAGCTCCTCTGCCGACGGCGTCGTCGTCGCCTGCCACTCCATGGGCTGCTTCCTCCTGATCGAGACCATGTGGATGAAGGCGCTACGCGGAGACGATGCGTTTCTCGAAAGGCTGCGCGCCGTCGTCATGTTCGCTCCGGATATCAACGTCGAGGTTTTCCGTGAGCGGATGCACGACGTCGGGCATCCGGGTATCCCGATCTACGTCTTCGCCTCGAGCGGCGACCGGGCGCTCCAGTTGTCGGCCCGCCTGCACGGCGGACAAGCGCGGCTCGGCATGATCACCGACCCGGCCGCGCTTGCCGACCTGCCGGTAACGGTGGTCGACGTGACCCACGTGAAAGGCGCCGACGCGCAAGGCCACAGCACGGTCCAGACCTCGCCACTGATGAGCGCGCTCTTCAACGGGCTCGAGGACTTCGGTCCCCAGACGTTCTCGGACGCCGTCGCCGACCCTTCGCTGGTCGAGGCGAGCGTCGACGCCGTCGGCGAGGCCACGACGATCGCGCTGCGCCCGATAGAGCCGGACTGAAGCGGCCGGCCGGTCGCTCACTGACCTCGACGAAGCCCGGCGGCGGATGGCCCCAGTCCGCGAAGGTGCGCACCGGCACGGATCGCCGCACGGCCGAGCTGAACCCCGCGCGTCGGCGTCCTCCCTGCGCCGCGGCGATCCGGATCTCCGGCCGGCCTGGGCAGGCGGCCGGCCGTGCCGGTGCACCAATGGAAGCTGGGGTCCTCTACCGACTAGCGCCCGGGGTCTAGCCGGGCTTGCTACATCAAGCTTGGCAGAGGGCTTAGCCCAAGTGCAGTGCCTGGACCTTGAGCGGATGAGCGCCCCCAAGGCGCTCGCGGCAAGCCGCTGCACCCGCTTTCCGAGTCGGTCTCCCGATCCTCGCCGGACTTGAGAACCCGCCCCCGGCGGAGCAAATCGCACCTCTCTCCATAATCTCGTGTTGACCGAAGCGTCGATTTGACCTATTGGTGCATATCGAAACTGAGTCGGGCATGCTCGTCCCCTCAACGCCGTCGCCTGCAACCCGATAACCCGAGCGGAGAAACTCATGCGCCTGTCATCAGGTCCGATCCTCTGTGCCTGCGTCGCCTGCCTGTTTTTGGCGGGCTGCAAGGAAGACCAAGAAGCTGAGGCGCCCCCGGCAGCGCGTCCCGCCCGGGTGGCCATCGTGACGCCACACAAGCTCGAACTGGCCGCCCAGGGCGCCGGCCGCGTCGAGGCGCGCTACGTCAGCCAGGTCGGCTTCGAAGTCGGCGGGCGGCTGATTTCGCGGGATGTCGACATTGGCTCCGTCGTCAAGAAGGGGGAGAGGCTCGCGGCGCTCAGCGCAACCGACTTCGAGAACAAGGTGATCACCGCGGAGGCCGACCTCGCCACCGCCAGGGCGACCCTCACCCGGGAGGCCGGGCAGGAGGAACGCGATCGCATCCTCGCCGAGAAGGGATACACGCCGCGGTCCGTCCACGACGAATCGCTGAAGGCGCTACGCAGCGCCGAAGCGGCGGTGCAGGCGGCGGAAGCCAATCTTCGCATCGCGGAGAACCAGCTTGGCTACACCCAGCTTCTCGCCCCGAACGACGGCGTCGTTACCGCGACCGGCGCCGATCCGGGGCAGGTTGTGGAAGCCGGGCAGATGATCATCGAGATCTCGCGCGATGCCGAGCGCGAGGCGGTCTTCGCCGTCGCCGGCGCGGATGTCGACGGCGTGACGCCCGGCATGCAGGGCAAGGTGTGGCTGCAGGCCCAACCCGAAGTGGCGGTCACCGGCTCGGTCCGCGAGATCTCGCCCGTGGCCGACAGCGCCACCGGTACCTACGAGGTGCGGGTCTCCCTGCCCTCGGCGCCGCGAGAGATGCGTCTCGGGGCCATCGTCGTCGGCCGCGCCGAAGCCGAGGGCGCGGAAGTGACGACGCTCCCCGCCACCGCGCTGCTGCAATCCGGCGACGGCGCGCAGGTCTGGGTCGTGTCCAAGGAGAACCAGGTGCACCGGCGCACCGTCGAGCTCCTCGAGTTCGACATGGATTCGGTCGTCGTCGGCGCCGGCCTCGCCCCCGGCGAGATGGTGGTCACGGCCGGCGTCAACGCCATGGCCGAGGGCCAGGCAGTGAAGCCCGAGATGGAGGCTCAGTGATGACCCGCTTCAACCTTTCCGAATGGGCGGTGAACAACCGCGCCATCACCGTCTTCTTCATGCTGGTCTGCCTCATCGGCGGACTGAGCGCCTACCAGGGGCTGGGCCGCGAAGAGGACCCCGACTTCTCGATCCAGACCATGGTCGTGCAGGCCTCCTGGCCCGGCGCCAGCGTCACCGACACCCTCACGCAGCTGACCGACCGGCTCGAGAAGAAGCTCGAGGAGACCCCCAACCTCGACTACCTCAAGAGCTACACCAAGCCTGGCGAGGCGACCATCTTCGTCAACCTCAAGGAATCGACGCCGAGCGAAGAGATCGAGGACACCTGGTACCAGGTCCGCAAGAAGATCGACGACATGCGGATGACCTTGCCGGAGGGCGTGGTCGGGCCCTTCTTCAACGACGAGTTCGGCGACGTTTTCGGCATTGTCTACGGCGTCACCTACGACGGCTTCACGCCGCGCGAGGCGCGCGACTTCGCCGAGACCGCGCGAGCCGAGTTCCTGCGCTCGCCGGACGTCGGCAAGGTCGAGATCTTCGGCGACCAGGATCAGAAGGTGTACATGAGCTTTTCGCCGCAGAAGCTCGCCAACCTCGACCTGAGCCTCGAGCGGGTGCTCGCGGCGGTCGCCGAGCAGAACGCCGTGGTTCCGTCCGGCATCATCAACACGCCGCATGAGAACATGCTGGTCGACGTCACCGGCGCGCTCGTGTCGCCGGAGGACATCGCTGACCTGAACCTCTGGATCGACGGACACTTCTACAAGCTCACCGACATTGCCGAGGTCGAGCGCGGCTACAGCGACCCGCCCACCAAGATGTTCCGCGTCAACGGCAAGCCGGCGATCGGCATCGGCGTCAACATGCGCGACGGCGGCAACAATATCACCTTTGGCGAAGGCCTTCACCA
>DATDBO010000059.1:0-16014 GCA_036524775.1 Solirubrobacterales bacterium | reverse complement strand
CGGTACTCGTAGAGCCGCTCGGAGGAGAAGACGACGCAGCCCTTGGCGCCGAGCCCCTCGGTGTAGGCGGGCAGGCCGTACTTGTCGACGATCTCCTGGCAGCCCTTCAGCAGCCGCTGGTTGCTGGCTTCGAAGCGGTCGTAGACGTCGTCGGTGAGGACCTTGGTCAGGGTCGCCTCGGCGGCGGCCATGACCAGCGGGTTGCCGTTGAAGGTCCCGTACTGGCTGACGGTGCCGTCGGCGACGATCGCCGCCAGCTCCTCGCTCATCCCGATCGCCCCGCCCGGGTAGCCGCCGCAGCTGGCCTTGGCCAGGGTGACCATGTCCGGGGTGACGCCGAAGCGGGCGGTGGCGCCGCCGGGGGAGATCGTCGCCCCGGTCTTGACCTCGTCGAAGATCAGCTTGATGCCGTGCTTGGCGGTCAGCTCGCGGACCCGCTCGAGGTAGCCCTCGCGCGGCGGGATGATGTTGATGTTCATCATCGCCGGCTCCATGATCATCCCGGCGACCTGGTCGCCGATCTTCTCCAGGGCGCTCTCCAGCGCCTCGGCGTCGTTGAAGGGGACGGCGCGGGTCAGTTCGGAGAGGGCCTTGGGGATGCCGCCGCCGTTGGGCACGCTGACCGGGTCGTCGCGGTCGCCGAGCGCCTCCAGGGGCGGGTAGACGGAGACCATCACGGTGTCGTGGTGGCCGTGGTAGGAGCCCTCGATCTTGAGGATCAGGTCGCGGCCGGTGATCCCGCGGGCGAGGTGGACGGCGTCCATCGTCGACTCGGTGCCGGAGTTGGTGAAGCGCCACTGCGGCAGGCCGAAGCGGCGGCGCAGCTCCTCGGCGACGACGATCGAGCCATCGGTCGGGGCGGCGAAGTGGGTGCCCTCGTCGATCCGCGCTTTCGCGGCGGCGCCGACGTCGGGGTTGGCGTGGCCGATGCACATCACGCCGAAGCCGTTGTGGAAGTCGACGTATTCGTTGCCGTCGACGTCCCAGACGCGACTGCCCTCGCCGCGCTCCAGGTAGACCGGCCAGGGGTCGTTGGCCTGGAAGGAGGAGGGGACGCCGTTGGGCATCACCTCGAGCGCGCGCTGATAGGTCTTGGCCGAGGCGCCGGTGCGGTTGCGGAATTGCTCGTCCTGGGCCTCGGTCAGGGCGGCGATCCGTTTACGGTCAATTTGGCTCATGGGATCAACCTACTGAGCGGCGTCGCCGGGGCTCGCCGCCCGCGGGGCGGTGCTTGGACGGATGGCCCGCGACGAGCGCAGTCTGATGCGGAATCTCGCCTGCGGGGCTACAAACGGGAGCGCGGCGCGGCGGAATTTCAGCCGGAGCGGCGGAGGCGAGCGGCGAGCTTGGTCTTGGCGTTGAGGGCGGCGGTCATCGCCCGTTCCGGCGGCGACCCCGCCGGCGGCAGGGCGCCAAGCTGCCGCGCCATCTCGGCCCCGTTCAGGTAGGCGTCGTTGCGGACGACGAGGCCGTTGCGGACGGTGAGCACGTCGCAGCCCTGGAGGTCGACCGACTTACCGTTCGGGACCAGGCCCTCGAAGCTGCCGCTGCCGTCGAAGGTGCCGGTGGCGTGCCAGCGCACCGCGGCTTTGTCCCCGGTGGCGAGCACGTCGAGGACCTCGAAGTTGAAGTCGGGGAAGGCCGCGAAGAGGGCGCCGAACCAGGCCTTCAGCTCGTCGGGAACGCGCAGCTCGGCGACGCCGTGGAGAACGTCCGGGGAGCCCGGCTCCCAGCAGGCGGCCATCGCCTCGACGTCACGGGCGGTGACGGCGGCGAAGTAGGCGCGGGCGACGGCGGCGGGGTCGGTGGCCTCGGGGTTGGCGGCCATCTGTTCAGCCTACTCCGCCCGCAGCGCCGCGCGGCGGATCTTGCCGGTGCTGGTGCGCGGCAGCTCGGCCGCGAACTCGACGATGCGGGGGAACTTGTAGGGCGCGGTCTCGCGCTTGCAGTGCTCCTGCAGCTCGCGCGCCAGCTCTTCGCTCGGCTCGCGGCCGCGGGCGACGACGACGGCCCGGACGACGCTGCCGCGCTCGGGGTCGGGCGCCGCGACCGCGGCGGCCTCGGCGACGGCGGGGTGGGAGAGCAGCGCCGCCTCGACCTCGGTCGGGCCGATCCGGTAGCCCGCGGAGGTGATGATGTCGTCGTCGCGGCCCTCGAAGAAGAGGTAGCCGTCCTCGTCCTCGCGGACCAGGTCGCCGGTCGGCCACCACTCGCCCTCGAAGCGCTCGCCGTCGAGATAGTGGGCGAAGAAGGTGGGGGAGGAGGCGGCGCGGAGCTGGAGCTCGCCCTCGACGATCCGCGTCTCCATCCCCGGCAGCGGCTTGCCCATCGAGCCGACCCGGACCGGCTCGCCGGCGAGGTTGGCGGTGACCTGGCCGGTCTCCGTCTGGCCGTAGCCGTCGGCTGGCTCGAGGCCGCCCATCTCGGCCCGGAAGGCGGCGATCGTGTCGGGGTCGAGCGGCTCGCCGGCGGAGACCATCCGCCGCAGCGCCGGCAGCGGCCGCAGCGCCGTGCGGCGGGCCAGCATCCGGTACTCGGTCGGCGCCTGGCAGAGGACGTTGACGCCGAGCGCCTCGGCGAAGTCGAGCCGCTCCGCCGGGTCGAAGCGGCCGTCGTGGATGACCGCGGCGGCGCCGGTCAGCCAGGGGGCGAGGAAGACGTTGCGCGCCGACTTCGACCAGCCCGTCGCGGTCGTGCACCAGACGAGCTCGCCGTCCTCGGCGCCCAGCCAGTGCCGCGCCTGCGACTCCTGGCCGGGCAGGTAGCGCTGCACGTGGAGGACGCCGCGCGGCTCGCCGGTCGTGCCCGAGGTGAAGACGATCAGCGCCGGGTCCTCCGGCCCCATCTCCTCGATCGCCGCCGGCGTCTCCTGCGGGCGGTCCTCGTCGAGCGTCGCGGAAACCTCGGCCAGGGTCATCGCCGGCACCTCGTCGGGCAGCTCGCCGAGCAGTCCCTCCTCGCCGACGCAGAGCGCCGGCGCCGCGGCGCTCGCACGCAGCTCGAGGTCGTGGCGGCGCAGCTGCGGCGTGCAGGGAAGGGCGACGGCGCCCATCCGCCAGCAGGCGAGCAGGGTCAGCGCCCACTCGATCCGGTTGCCGAGCAGCGTCATCACGACGTCACCGCGCCTCACCCCGTGCGCCGCGAAGGCGCCCGATAGCCCGGCCGAGCGAGCGATCAGCTCGCCGAAGTGCCAGTCGCGGCGGTTCCCCTCGGCGTCGATCGCGACGATCCCCAGCCGCGAGGCGGGCGCGCGCTCCATCACGTCCTCGACGAAGTTCACGCGCGGCAGTCTGCCGCAGTCTCGCCGCCCGCCGCTAGGTCGCTTCGGGCGCCGGCTCGGCTCCCGCCGGCTCCGGCTCGCCCTCGGAGAAGCCGAAGCGCTCCTGCAGGCGGCGCAGCGGGCGCGGCGCCCACCAGTTCCACTCGCCGAAGAGGCGCATCAGCGAGGGGACGAGCAGGGCGCGGACGATGGTCGCGTCGAGCATCACCCCGACCGCCATCCCGATCGCGATCTGCTTGACGAAGAAGACGCTGCTGACGCTGAAGGCGAGGAAGACGACGGCGATCGCCAGCGCCGCCGCGGTGATCACCCGGCCGGTCCTGCCGATCCCGATCGCCACGGCCTCCTCGTTGCTGTCGCCGAGGTCGCGCCGTTCCTTGATCCGCGCCATCACCAGCACCGCGTAGTCGGTGGCGAGGCCGAAGATCACGGCGAAGAGGAAGACCAGGCTGGTCACCTCGATCGCGCCGGGGCCGGTGTAGTCGAGGATGCCTCCGAGCCAGCCCTCCTGGAAGGCGAGGACGAGGATGCCGAGCGTTGCACCGAGGGTGAGCGAGTTCATCACCAGCGTCTTGATCGGCAGCAGCACCGACCCGGTCAGCAGGAAGAGCAGGACGAGGGTGGTCAGGACGACGATCCCGACGACCAGCGGCGCGTGCTCGATCAGGCTCTGCTTCTGGTCGACGAAGCCCGCCGTGTTGCCGGAGACGAGCGCCGCGCTCGCACCCGGCGGGTCGAGGTCGCGGATCGCGAGCACCGCATCCTGGGAGCCGCTCTGCAGCGCCTGTTCGGCGGGGGCGAAGTTGGCGTAGGCGACCCCGCCGGGAGCGGGGACGAAGGGACCGCCGCCGGCGATGCCGCCCACCGCCTCGATGCGGCGCTGGAAGCCGGCGAGCTGCGCCGGGCTCGCGTCGCCGTCGACGGTGACGGTGACCGCTTCGGTGACGTCGCGCGGGTAGTGCGCTTCGAGGTAGCGGTAGGCGTCGTAGGAGGGCTGTCCCGGCGGCACCGCTTCGGAGCTGGGCCCGGTCAGCGTCGTCCAGAGCAGCGGCGCCGCCGCGGCCAGCAGCAGCGCCGAGCTGGCGAGGGCGACGGCGACAGGGCGGCGCATCACGCCGCGGGCGAGGCGGTACCACCCGTCGGAGGTGTCGGACACCGCCGGCCCGCGGCGGATCGAGAGCGCGTCGATGCGCGTTCCCAAGATGGCCAAGAGCGAGGGGACGACGAGGATCGCGATCAGCGAGGAGAGCAGCGCGGTCGAGGCGCCGGCGACCGCCATCGAGTAGAGGAAGCGCTGCGGCATGACGATCAGCGCAGCGAGCGCGGCGGCGACGGTGAGGCCGGAGAAGACCGCCGTCCGTCCGGCCGTCTGCACGGTGCGGCGGTGCGCCTCGCGGGTCGCCCCGTCGCGCCCGACCTCCTCGCGATAGCGCGAGACCAGCAGCAGGGCGTAGTCGACCGCCAGCCCGAGGCTCAAGCCGGTGGCGATGTTGAGGGCGAAGAGCGAGGTGTCGGTGAAGCCCGACATGATCCGCAGCACCATCAACGTGCCGATGATCGAGACGACGCCGATCAGCAGCGGGATAGCGGCGGCGACGACGCCGCGGAAGACGAACAGCAGCAGCAGGGCGAGGATCGGGAAGGCGATCAGCTCGGCTTTGGTCAGATCCTCGCGGGTCTGGTCGTTGGTCTCGTTGAAGCCCGGCGCGAAGCCGCCCATCTGCACGTCGAGGGAGCTGGAGGCGACCAGCGGCTCGACCGCTTCGGCGGCGATCCCGCCGGCGTCCTCGATGTCGGTCGTCGAGAGGTAGGCGGCGAGAGCCACCGACTCGCCGTCGCGGGCGATCAGCTTGGCCCCGGCGCGCGGTTCGCGCAGGGGGTCGACGACCCGGCCGACGTGTTCGGCCTGTGCCATCTCGCGGCTGAGGCGACCCACCTCCTGGCGGACCTCGGGGTCGCGCGTGTTCAGCGGCCCTCCCGCCGGGTCGCGGACGACCAGCACGATCGCCGGGTTCGGGTTGTAGCCGAGCGAGTCGTGGAGGAGGGCGGTTGCGCGCTCGCTCTCGGAGGCCGAGTCGGCGAAGCCTGCGGCCTTCAGCCGGCTTTCGACGTCTTTGCCGGCCACGGCCGCGAGGAGGACGAAGACGCCGACCGCCGCTAGGACGAGCTTGGGGTGCTTCCAGGTGAGGTCGGCGATTCGGTTCATCGTGGTCCTAACGCGAGTCCCCGGCGAGACGTGAGAACGGCATCGGCGGGCACCGTACCAGATTTCCAAGTAGTTACTTTGAATTTCGAATTAACGCTGTTACGATCGATACCATCGGAGCGATGGGAAGACGGGAATACGACCAGTCGTGCAGCCTCGCCTGCGCGCTCGACCGCATCGGCGAGCGCTGGTCGATGCTGATCGTGCGCGAGCTCTCGCTCGGCCCGTTGCGCTTCTCCGACTTGGTCGGCAACGTCGGCGGCGCGCCGACCGACATCCTCACCAAGCGGCTGCGCGACCTGGAGAGCCACGGCGTCGTCCGCCGCCGCGAGCTCTCGCCGCCCGCGACGGGCACCGCCTACGAGCTGACCGACGTCGGCTGGGGGCTGGAGCGGCCGATGATCGAGCTGGCCCGTTGGGGCATGCACTTCGAGCGGGTCGACGACGTGGTCGGCCTGGCGCCGACCTCGCTGCCCAACGCGATCCGCACGATCGCGCAGCCGCCCGAGGGAGCGCGGATGACGATCGGCCTGCGCAGCGGCGGCCAGGACTACTGGCTGCGCGTCGAGAACAGCTGGATCGCCGCGGGGCGCGGCGAGGCCGAGGACGCCGACCTGACGCTCGCGGGCGAGCCGGCCGACGTGCTGGCGGGCCTGGTCGCCGGGGAGGCGGCCGAGGAGCGGATCGAGATCGAGGGCGACCGCGAGGCGCTCGAGCAGCTGCGCGCGATGATCGTCCTGCCTGACCGCCTGCGCGAGACTGCGCTCGCCTATCGCAGTTCAGCGGAGCTCTTGCCGAGCAGCTGACGGGCGACGATCAGCAGCTGGATCTGCTGCGTGCCCTCGAAGATGTCGAGGATCTTCGCGTCGCGCGACCACTTCTCGAGCAGCTCGTCCTCGCCGTAGCCGGCCGCGCCGCAGAGCTCGACGCAGCCGAGCGCCACGTCGACGCAGGTTCGGCCGGCCTTGGCCTTGGCCATCGAGGCCTGCAGCGAGTTGGGCTTGCCGTTGTCGGCCATCCAGGCCGCCTGCATGGTGAGCAGGCGCGCCGCCTCGTAATCGGCCTCCATCTCCAGGTATCGGGAGACGGAGGCAGGCTGGGCGAGAGCCGGCAGCGCATAGTCGATCTCGACGCCGGCCTCGGCGAGCAGCTCGCCCGTCCGCTCGAGTGAGGCGCGGGCGACGCCGACGGCCATCGCCGCGACCAGCGGCCGCGTGTTGTCGAAGGTCTGCATCGCCCCGCCGAAGCCCTGCTTGTCCACGACCTCGGAGCTGCCGAGCAGCGCCTCTTTCGGCACCCGGCAGTCCTGCAGGGTGAAGTTCGCGGTGTCCGAGGCGCGGATGCCGAGCTTGTGCTCGAGCCGGTCGAGCGTCAGCCCCGGGTTTTCGCGCTCGACGATGAACGACTTGATCGCCGCCCGCCCCTTGGAGGGATCGAGCGAGGCCCAGACGACGATCAGGTCGGCCCGGTCGCCCGAGGTGACGAAGATCTTCTCGCCGTTGAGCACGTACTCCTCGCCGTCGAGCTTCGCCGTGGTGCGGATCGCCGCCGAGTCCGAGCCGGCCTCAGGCTCGGTGATCGCCATCGCCGCCCACTTGCCGCCGTAGCGCTCGAGCTGCTCCTCGGTCGCCACCGAGGCGATCGCCGAGTTGCCGAGGCCCTGGCGCGGCATCGAGAGCAGCAGGCCGACGTCGCCCCAGCAGAGCTCGACGATGCCGAGCACGGTGGAGAGGTTGGAGCCGTTGCGGTTGCCGCCGTCACCGTCGCCGTTGGACTCGCGGCGCACGCCGGCGGCCCCGGCGCCGCCGATGTCGGAGCCCTCGTTCATCCCGTCGATCAGCGAGGCGAGCATGTCGAGCTCCTTGGGGTAGGAGTGCTCGGCCTCGTCGTACTTGCGCGAGATCGGCCGGAAGACCTCGTTCGCGACCTGGTTGGCCTGGCTGGCCAGCGGTTTGAACTTCTTCGGTATCTCGAGATTGATCATCGTTTCTGCCTTTCGCTCGGCCGGGTGGGCTAGACGAGCAGAGCGCCCTCCATGACGCCCGCTGCGCGGAGGTCGCGGTACCAGCGCTCGACCGGGTGCTCCTTGACGAAGCCGTGGCCGCCGAGCAGCTGCACCCCTTCGGAGCCGATCTCCATTCCCTTGGCGGCGCAGAGCTTGCGCGCCAGGGCGGCCTCGCGGCCGAACTCCTGGCCCTGGTCGGCGCGGCCGGCGGCCCTGTAGGTCGCCAGTCGCATCCCGCTCGACTCGATGCCGATGTCCGAGACGGCGAAGGCGACGGCCTGGCGGTTGGAGATCGGCTCGCCGAAGGCGGTGCGTTCGTTGACGTAGGGGATGACGTAGTCGAGCACGGCCTGCGCCGCGCCCGTGGCGAGAGCGCACCAGGCGATCCGCGCCCGCTGCACGCACTCGACGTAGTCCTCGCGCTTGCCCTCGCCGAGCAGGGCGTCGCCGGGGAGGCGGACGTCCTCGATCAGCAGGCGGCCGGTCGCCGCGGCCCGCAGGCCCATCGCCGGCTCGTCCTGCACGGAGAGGCCCTTGGCGCCGGACTCGATCACGAACAGCGCCGGGCCGAGGTCCTCCGTCTCGGCGGCGACGACGAACAGCTCGCACTCGGCGGCACGGGCGACCAGCGACTTGGCGCCGGAGAGGATCCAGTCCTCACCGTCGCGGCGCGCGGTCGTCGCCGGCTTCAACGGGTCGAACAGCGGCCGCGGCTCGAGCAGGGCGAGCGCCGCGGCGGGCGCGTCCTCGCCGCTGAAGGCCGGCAGGTAGGTCGCCTCCTGCTCGGCGGTCCCCCAGTGGCCGATCGCGGTCGCAACGGCGCCGGGCGCGAGGGCGGCATAGGCGATGCCCATGTCGCCGTGGGCGAGCGCCTCGCCGACCAGGACGCCGACGGTCGCGGCCTGCTCGTGCATCACCCCGCCCAGCTCCTCCGGGATGCCGAGCATGTTGATGCCGAGCTCGCCGGCCTGGGCGAGCAGCTCGGCCGGGGCCTTGCGCTCGACGTCGGCCTCCTGGGCGGCGGGTCGCACCTTTGCCGCGGCGAAGTCGCGCACCGCCTCCTGGAACATCTGCTGCTCGTCGTCGGGGGTGACGTCGAAGAGGCCGTGGGGCTTGCTCGTCGCCTGGCGGGCGGGTTTGCCGAGCCTCTGCGCCGCTTTGAACGTGCGCCCCGCGGCCGTCGCCGTGCGAAAGCCGCCCTTGGTGCCCTGGAAGAGCGCCCGCTCGACCTGCTTGCGGACGCGGATCCGGTCGAGCAGGTCGCTGCCGGCGAGCCAGTTGAGCGCCCGCAGGCCGGCTCCCATGCTGCGCTCGGCCACACCCGTGCTGCCTTTGCCGTTGCCGTTCACTTGGATTTCCTCCCTTTTACGCTGCCGTCGAGGTGGGGGATCTGGCGCTTGGCGTCGCGCACTGCGAAGTGGATCTGCTCGCCGCCGGCGTCGCTGAGGAACTCGACCCTGCCAGGCAGCCGGATCGGCTTGCGGAAGCGCACCTCGACTGCGAAGGCGTCCGGCAGGTGTCCCTGCAGCGCCGCCAGGCAGCGTGCCTTGGTCCACATGCCGTGGGCGATCGCGCTCGGGAAGCCGAGCGGCTTCGCGGTCAGTGAGTGCATGTGGATCGGGTTCCGATCGCCGGAGACGGCGCCGTAGCGACGACCGAGGTCGCCGCCGAGGCGCCACTCGGCGCTCGGAGTCAGGTCGGCCGCCTTCTCATCGCTTCGCTCACCGTCCTTCTGCTGATTCGCCGTCGAGGGCTTCGACCCGCCGGTGCGTCTCAGCATCGTGCCGGCCGACTCCCAGGCCTTCTGCCCGCCGCTCCATGCCTCGGTGAGGAGGCTGAAGGTCCTGCCGCGGGGATGCGGTTGCAGCGGCGTCGACCGTACGCACAGCTTCAGCTCCTCGCCGATCCCGAGCGGCCGGTGCTGGACGATCCGGTTCTCGACGTGGACCAGGCCGACGGCGCCGAAGGGGAAATCGCCATCGGCCATCACCGCCATGTGCAGGGGAAAGGCGAGTACCTGCGGGTAGGTCGGCGGCAGCTCGTCGCGCAGTGCGAAGCCGCAGACCTTGGCGTAGGCCGCGACCGCCTTGGGGTCGGGGACGACGCCGGCGAGCTCGAGCTCGAGCTCGGGAACGTCCTTGCTGCGGCCGGGGACGAAGGGCAGCAGCGAGGCGCCGGGAATCAGCGGCGCCGCGGCGCGCGCGTAGAGCGGCAGGATCGCGGGCGGGCTGTCGAGCGTGCGGGTTGCCATCACGCTCCCAAGAGGCTCTGGCCGCAGACGCGCACGACGTTGCCGTTGACCCCGGTCGAGGCCGGGCTCGCGAACCAGGCGATCGTCTCGGCGACGTCGACCGGCAGGCCGCCCTGCGACATGCTGTTCATCCGCCGGCCCGCTTCGCGGATCGCGATCGGCATCGCGTCGGTCATCTGCGTCTCGATGAAGCCGGGGGCGACGGCGTTGATCGTCGCCTTGCGCTTGGCCAGCTCGGGCGCCAGCGCCTCGACCATGCCGATCACGCCCGCCTTCGAGGTGGCGTAGTTGGTCTGGCCGGAGTTGCCGGCGATGCCACTCATCGAGGAGACGCAGACGATGCGGCCGTTCTCGCGCAGCAGGTCGCGGTGCAGCAGCTCGTCGTCGATCCGCTCCTCGCTGGAGAGGTTGATCTCCATCAGCGAGGTCCAGCGGTCCTCGGGCATCTTGGCGATCGTGCGGTCGCGGGTGACGCCGGCGTTGTGGACGACGACGTCGACGCCGTCGGAGAGGCGCGCGGCGATCGTCGCCGGGGCGTCGGCGTCGGTGATGTCGAGCTCGATCGTCTCCGCCTCGAGCCGCGCGCCGACGGCCTTCAGGTCGTCGGCGAGGGCCGGGACGTCGAGCAGGACCAGCTCGGCGCCGTCGCGGTGCAGGGTCTCGGCGATCGCCTCGCCGATGCCGCGCGAGGCCCCGGTGACGAGGGCGCGGACGCCGTCGAGCGGCCGCTCCCATTCGATCCGCGGCGCCTTGGCGACGCCGGGGCCGACGCGGATCACCTGGCCGGAGACGTAGGCCGAGCGGGGCGAGAGCAGGAAGCGCAGGGTCGAGTCGATCTCCTCCTCGGCACCCTCGGCGACGTAGACCAGCTGCACGGCGATGCCGCGGCCGATCTCCTTGCCGAGCGAGCGGGTGAAGCCCTCCAGCGCCCGCTGCGCGGCGGCTGCACGGGGCGGCAGGCCGGTCGGCGGCGTGCCGAGCACGACGACGCGGCCCGAGCCCTCGACCCGCCGGACGTTGGGGTGGAAGAAGCGCTGCAGCTCGACCAGCTCGGTCGAGTCGGAGATGCCCGTCGCGTCGAAGACGAGGGCCTGCACGGGGCTGTCGGTTTTCGCCGGGCGGGGCGCGCCGATCTCGCCCAGCAGGCGCTCCAGCGGCTTCTCGAGCCGGCCGCCGGGGGCGCTGCCGAGCAGCACCGGCCCGGCGCCGGCGGAGCCGTTCGACCAGCGCCGCGCGAGCTTCGTCGGGCGGGGCAGGCCGACGCGGGGGGCGATCAGCCGCCCGGGCGGCGAGTTGACGATCTGCGAGTAGAGGTCGCTCATCTCCCGTCCTTTCCCGGTGCCTCGAGGATCGCGACGACTCCCTGGCCGCCGGCGGCGCAGATGCTGATCGCGCCGCGGCCGGAGCCGCGCTCGTGCAACTGCTTGGCCAGCGAGGCGACGATGCGCCCGCCGGTCGCGGCGAAGGGGTGGCCGGCGGCGAGTGAGCCGCCGTTGACGTTGAGCTTCTCGCGGTCGATCGCGCCGAGCGGCTTCTCACGGCCGAGGCGGTCGCGGCAGAAGCGCTCGTCCTCCCAGGCGCGCAGCGTGCAGAGCACCTGGGCGGCGAAGGCCTCGTGGATCTCGTAGAGGTCGAAGTCCTGCAGCGAGAGGCCGTTGCGGTCGAGCATGCGCGGCATCGCGTAAGCGGGCGCCATCAAGAGGCCCTCGCGCTTGTGGACGTGGTCGACCGCCGCGGTCTGGCCGTCGACGAAGTACGCCAGGACCGGCAGGTCGCGCTCGTTCGCCCACTCCTCGCTCGCCAGCAGCACGGCGGAGGCGCCGTCCGAGAGCGGGGTCGAGTTGGCGGCGGTCATCGTGCCGTCCTCGCCGCCGAAGACGGGGCCGAGCTTGGCCAGCTTCTCGGTCGAGGAGTCGGGGCGCAGGTTCTGGTCGCGCTCGAGGCCGAGCCAGGGGTTGACGAGGTCGTCCATGAAGCCGCGCTCGTAGGCGGCGGCGAGGGCGTGGTGGCTCTTGACCGCGAGCTCGTCCTGCTCGTCGCGGCCGACGCCCCACTCGGCCGCCATCGTGGCGCAGTGCTCGCCCATCGAGAGGCCGGTGCGCGGCTCCTCGTTGCGGGGGATGGACGGAACGACGTGGCCGGGCCGGACGCGGGTCAGCTGCTTGAGCCGACCCACCGTCGATTTCTCGCGGTTGGCATCGAGCAGGACCTCGCGCAGGCCCTCGTTGATGCCGATCGGCGCGTCGGAGGTGGTGTCGGCGCCGCAGGCGATGCCGGAGTCGATCTGGCCGAGGGCGATCTTGTTGGCGACGAGGATCGTCGTCTCCAGGCCGGTCCCGCAGGCCTGCTGGACGTCGTAGGCGGGCGTCTCGGGGGCGAGCCGGGTGCCGAGCACGCTCTCGCGGGTCAGGTCGCGGTCGCGCGAGTGCTTGAGCACGGCGCCCCCGGCCACCTCGCCGATCGCTTCGCCGCCGAGCGAGAAGCGCTCGACCAGACCGTCGAGCGCTGCGCTGAGCATGTCCTGGTTGGAGGCGCGCGAGTAGACCGAGTTGGAGCGCGCGAAGGGAATCCGGTTGCCGCCGACGACGGCAACGCGACGGGGACTGTCAGTCAACGTCGAAGCCTTTCGATTTGAAGTGGCGATACGAGGCGTGCAGGGGCCTGGAGCCTCCCGCCGCAACTACCCGCTACATCGATCGGTGTAAACGTAACCGAGACACCGAACGATGTCCAGGTCTATGTGACCGACGTACGCTTTGCCATGTCGCTGACCTAGATTTAGGTCAATTGATTGAGATTTAGGTTATATGCCCTATAATAAGGTCATGAATGTAGCCAAGCCTTTCGAGGCCGTGTCGGCTGGGGTCGACGCTGATGTGCTGGTGGCGCTGGCTGGTTCGACTATGCCGCGAAGTGGCCGCGAGGTCGCGCGGCGCGCCAAACGCTCTGCGACGGGAGTCCAATATGCCCTCGATCGCCTGGTCGAGCATGGACTGGTTGATCGTCTGGAGGCCGGTCGGACCTTCCTCTACACGCTCAATCGAAGCCACCTGATGGCTCCGGTGGTCGAGCAGATGGCGGAATCGCGAAACGAGCTGATTCAGCGACTTCGGAATGAAATCGGCGCCTGGCGAACGCCACCTGTCCATGTTTCCCTCTTCGGCAGCGCAGCGCGCGGGGATGGGGATACGGGCAGCGATATCGATCTGTTCGTAGTCAGGCCCGAGGGGGCCGACCCCGATGATCCTGGTTGGTTGGAACAGGTGGATGGCCTGGCCGAGTCGGTTCGTGCCTGGACCGGAAACAACGCCGGCATCGTCGAGATTTCGGAGGAGGAGCTTGTTCAACTGCGCAGAGACCCACCCCCGGTCATCGATGAGCTCCGGCATGATGCGATCGACCTCGGTGGCAAACCCACGAGGAACTTGCTGGGTGCTTTTTGATGGCTCAGGGACGGAAGAGGACCCAGGAGTGCGGCGAGCCGCAGGCGCATCAGCGGCTTACGCACGCGAAAAGCTTTCTGGACGTTGCAGAGCTGACCGCGGATGTGAACGATCCGAACCTCGAATATGGCAGCGTGGCGGCCTCCGTCGCGATCCTTGCTGGCATCGCCGCGACTGATGCGGTGTGCTGTCACGTACTTGGACGTCGGTCCCGTTCCGACAACCACCATGACGCAGAGGATCTCCTTCGCGAAATCACGGGCGGGGGGAAGCAGGCGGCGGGTCAGCTACGCAAGTTGATCACCCTCAAGGACGCAGCGCATTACGGCTTCATCAGCGTGAGCGCATCACAGCTCAAGCAGTCCATTCGCCAGACGCAGCACCTGGTCGACTTCGCCGAGAACGTCTTGCTGCGCTAGGACAGCTCGGTGCCGTCGTAGAGCTTCTTGACGTGCACGGTGCCCGCCGGGGCGGCTTCGATGCAGAGGCGGCAGAGGACGCACTCGTCGAGGTTCTTGGCGACGATCTCGACGCCGGAGTCGGTAGCGGCGAAGATGTCGACGGGGCAGACTTCTTCGAGCTTCCTGGCCAGCTCGGCGTCACCCTTGATCGAGTCGTCTACCTCGACGTCGATGAAGACCTTGCTCAGCGTCTCGGCCATCAGGCGGCGACCCCCAACTTCTCCTTGACCGCGTCGGGGATCTCGTCGATCCGCTCGACCACGCGGATGCCGGCCGCTTCGAGGCGGGCGATCTTCTCCGTCGCGGTGTCCTCCTTGCCCTCCACGATCGTCCCGGCATGGCCGAAGCTCATGCCTTTCATCTCCTCGTCGTCCATGAACTTGCCGGCCATGAAGGCGACGATCGGCAGGCGCGAGTCGTTCTCCTTGACCCACTCGGAGAGCTGCGCCTCCATGCGGCCGCCGGGCTCGGTGTAGATGACGATCGCCTGGGTCTGCTCGTCGGCCTCGAAGTACGGCATCAGCTCGGCGTAAGTCGAGCCGATGATCGCGTCGCCGCCGATCGAGACGGCGGTCGAGACGCCGAGCCCGGCCTGGGTCAGCGAGGAGGAGATCTCGGTCGTCATCCCGCCCGAGCGGCTCATCACGCCGACCGGGCCCGGCGCGTAGGCCTTGGCGGCGTCTTTGGCGGGGCCGCCGATGCCGCCCATCTTGCAGACCTCGGGGACGATCAGGCCGAGGCAGTTGGGGCCGATGATGCGGGCGCCGCGCATATCGGCCAGCTCGACCATCTGGGCGACGTCGCGGCGCGGGATGCGCTCGGTGACGATCACGATCAGCTTGATCCCGTTCTCGATCGCCTCCAGCACGGCATCCTTGGTGAAGGCGGGGGGGACGGTGACGACCGAGCCGTCGATCGGGCCGCCGTAGTGCTCGACCGCCTGGGCAACGGTGTCGAAGACCGGCACGCCGTGCACCTCGCGGCCCTTGCGGCCGGGGGTGACGCCGCCGACGACCTTGGAGCCGTAGTCGAGGCACTCCTTGGTCAGGTTGACCGCCTCGCGCCCGGTGATCCCCTGGACGATGAAGGTCGTCTCTTTGTTCAGCAGGATGCTCACGCCGGCGCCCCTTGGATCTTGGCGACGGCGCGTCCCGCTGCCTCCCACATCGAGACCGAACGGTCGCAGTACTCGACGCCGTAGCGATCGAGGATCTTGAAGCCCTCGTCCTCCCAAGCGCCGGGGATGCGGAAGATCGCGATCGTCTCGCCCGGGTCCTTGCCCAGCTCCAGGCAGGCCTTGATCACGCCGCGCGCGACGATGTCGACCCGGGTGTTGGAGACGATCGACATCATCACGGCGATCTTCTCGACCCCGTCCTTCTCCAGCACCTCCTTGGCCAGGCCGCAGGCCTTGGCGACCGAGGGGTTGCCGCCGATCTCGGAGTAGTTGGCCGGCTTGCCGCCCTGGCTGCGCACCGCGTCGGTGAGGGTCAGCGAGCCGCCGCCGGCGCCGATCACGAGGCCCAGGTTGCCCTCGAAGCCATGGTCCTTGCCCTGGATCACGCCGCGGTGGTCGGCGGCGTCGATCGCCGCGACGTTGCGCTCGAAGTCCGAGGGCTCGTAGGTCTCGCGCGTGTCCTCCTCGGCGATCTCGAGGTGCTTTCGAAGCAGGGCTTTCTGGCGGCCCACGGCCTCGTTCTCCATCTCCATGTGGGCGTCGAGGGCGACGAAGCTGCCGTCGCTCAGCTCGGCCAGCGGGTTGATCTCGGCCAGGGTCATGTCGTTGTCGCGGAAGAGGCGGGCGAGCTTGGCCAGGATCGGCGTCGCGCGGTTGAGCTGTGAGCCGGTCACCCCGGTCGCGGCGACGGCCTGCTTGGCCTCGAAGTCGGCGATCGGCAAGAGGTTGGAGAGCCGGCCGCGGCCGACGTGGTCGGGGTGCTGCTCGGCGACCTCCTCGATGTCGATGCCGCCCATGTCGCTGAACAGCATCAGCGGCCGCTTCGCGGTGCCGTCCCAGACCACGCTCGCGTAGTACTCCTGCTTGACCTCGGCTTTGGGGTCGACGAGGACGCCGCGCGGCATGTGGCCGTTGATCTCGAGCTGCAGGATGGCCTCGGCGTGCTCGGCGGCCTCCTCGGGCGTGTCGGCGAACTTGACGCCTCCCGCCTTCATCCGCCCGCCGCTGAGGACCTGCGACTTGATCACGGTCGGGCCGCCGATCTCCTCGGCTGCCTTGCGGGCCTCGTCGGCGGTCTTGCAGAAGCCGTACTTGGTGACGGGAATCCCCGCCAGCTCGACGATCTTGCGTGCCTCGTACTCGAAGAACCTCAACAGCGGCGCGGAACCCTATCCAACCCGCCGTGCGTCC